>NZ_JASBQZ010000039.1:0-45228 GCF_029960685.1 Pseudomonas sp. AL10 | reverse complement strand
CCGAGCCTAAGCGAGGTGCCGAGTGGTGGGGCAAGAGCGTTTTGCTTACTTTTGCCTGGGCCGGCATTCCGGCTTTTCAAAAGTGAGCCGCTGTCAGAGCGGAACCCTAAGTGCCCGTAACCTAAATAACGGATATGTACCCGGTCCAACTATGTTGACTATCAGGCCGCCTTCGCAGGCAAGCCAGCTCTCACATTTGGATCGCGGGGCGTCAGGCCTCCCTTACAGCAATGCCCCTCTTAGCGCACGGACGTGGCAATTGCCCACTGATATTGCCTCGCGTCTCTACCAGTGGGACTGCGGCATATTGCAGAACGCCAAGTCTGTGGAAAGTGATCTGGAAGGTGGTAATCCGCCGCAAGAAACCTGGGGTTCAGCCACTCCCGCAGGGATTACACACCTTCCAGCCCACCTCCTACAGGCTCGATCATTTCTACGTGGTCACCGGTGGTCAAAGCGTTCCGTGTTTGTAAAAAAAATTGCCTCGTACCCCGTAACACCAAGGGAACCCGGCTCGCTCGAGAGGGCCTGATGTGCAAGGATGTCGCGCCGGACATCGTTCGTTGAACGCCAAACCAAGGATTTTTCATGACTGCCATTCCCACCCCTGCCCCCGTGGTTCCCGGGCGACTGGAACAGATGTCGACCCGCATCGCTTTTTTTATCGCAGGTTTTGGTATCGCGGCCTGGGCGCCGTTGGTGCCGTTTGCCAAGGCGCGCGCGAATCTGAACGAAGGCACGCTTGGCCTGCTGCTGTTATGCCTGGGGATGGGGTCGATCATCGCGATGCCGGTTGCGGGCGTACTGGCCTCGCGTTATGGCTGCCGACGCGTGCTGACCGCAGGGACACTGATGATCTGCCTGGCCCTGCCGATGCTGGCCACCGTCAGTTCGATCCCGTTGTTGATCGCAGGTTTATTCCTGTTTGGCGCGGGCCTGGGCACCGTGGACTCCACCGTCAATCTGCAAGCGGTGATCGTTGAGCGCGCCAGCGGCAAAACCATGATGTCGGGATTCCATGGTCTGTTCAGCCTGGGGGGCATTGTGGGCGCAGCGGGGGTTGCCGGCTTGCTGGGGCTGGGCCTGTCGCCACTGCAGGCCACTTTGCTGGTGGTTGTTATCATGGTTGTGGCGCTGTTGAAGGCCGCACCCCACCTGTTGCCTTATGGCAGCGAGAGCTCGGGCCCGGCGTTTGCGGTGCCCCATGGCGTAGTGTTTTTTATCGGTTGTCTGTGTTTCATCGTGTTCCTGGCTGAAGGTGCCGTTCTGGATTGGAGCGCGGTGTTCCTGAGTGCTGAGCGCGGTCTGGATGAGGCTTACGCCGGCCTGGGCTACGCGGCATTTGCCTTGACCATGACCGCTGGACGCCTGACCGGTGATGCCATTGTCCGACGCCTGGGCGCCACGCGAGTGATCGTGATCGGTGGCACGCTGGCCTGTGGTGGGTTGCTTCTGGCGACGCTATTGCCGGCCTGGGAAACTGCGTTGCTCGGGTATGCCTTGGTGGGCGCCGGTTGTTCGAACATCGTGCCGGTGCTGTACACCGCTGTGGGTAAACAAACAGTCATGCCGGAACATATTGCGGTGCCGGCCATCACCACATTGGGTTATGCCGGCATTCTCGCCGGCCCCGCCATGATCGGTTTCATCGCCCATGGCAGCAGCTTGAATATCGCCTTCGTCTTGGTCGCAGTGTTGCTGGCGGCAGTGGCCATCAGTGGCAAGATCCTCAGGGTGTAAACCAGACTTCAGCGCGTTTTACGGGCATCATCCTGCTCCCGCCAGCGTTCGAGGTTTTTGTTGCTGAGCCAGCCTTCCTTGTGAGGCGGGCCAAACAGTCGTGCGCCGCTGGCACGCTCCAATGACGGCAGCAAACCCGGACGCTCGATAATGTTCTTCGCCGTGTAGACACAGAGTTCGCTGTACTTGGACTTGGGCATGCCCGTAGACGTATCCACCACAGGCTCGCCCTGCTGATCAACCTCATACGGGTCTTGCATAACCACCCGAAGCTTGGCTATTTCAAGGTACTGATACGGTTCAAACAGGTAGGTTCGATCCATGGCCTTGTCTCTCAGGTTCGGAAACTCGCTTTGCAGCGCCTCCACCACCTGGGCATTGCCTTGGGCATGAAATGGATCCTGGCTGAACACGTTGGCAGAGCTGTTGCCCTGCAAAGCCTGGGCTGCCGCACTGAGGCTGTCACGCGTGATATCGCCGTCACGGCTGAAGATCGCGTCGCTTAACCGCGGGCGCTTGAGAATTTCCCTGACGACCTGGATCGCGCTGTCCAGCGCCTCGCTTTCACCCAAAGGGTGAGCGGCGATCCGCTGCAAGGACAGCCAGGTCAAGCGGCCATCATTTAAGAACGAGTGCAGCAGGCCGAAAGACTTTTCCAAAGCTTTAGCCAACTGGTTGTCCGTTGAGTTTTCACCCGGCAGGGTGCCGCTGGACCGTTGCGTCACAGGGTTCTGCAAGTCTCTATAACGCAGAGCGGACAAGGTTGCGCGCAACAGAAAGGGCTTGTGCGGGCCTCCAGCCGGAGGCGTAGAAGAGGTTTCATGCCAGGTTTCAGGGGGGGCGGCCGGGGCCGGTGATGGCGTGGTTGATTGTACGGCCGGCAGGTCGGGGGGGAGCGGTCGTCCGGAAGGTACTACACCCTCGATTGTCATGGGTTTTCTCCAACTCTTTTCAGATGTATATCCGCAGGGTGATCTGTGCCGCGATGGGCAAAATCAACGAATAGACTCCACTCAGGCAGGCACCTCATGTGTGGTTGGATGGACTCGACAGTTCCGCGTGAACGACTAATACCAATGACAGCATGTAAAACCGTGATCAATCCAGCTTTAGCCTACGCCACCAGCCTGCCAGGCTGTTGATCAAGCCGGTGTCCTTCAATGAATCGCCGTCGCCCCCCGCCCCCTGCCAGTCCGCCAGCAGGCCCCGGGAAAAATCATCCGAAACGGGTGCCTGGAATTTGCGCTCGCCGGCATAAGCCTTCATGCGCCTCGCCTCGGCCTCATATTCGGTCGACGCAAAGGGAAGGTTTAGTGAGGGTGCGCGCTCCTCACACATCTGCAGTTTCGCTGACTGGGTAGCGTGCAAAAGCTCGAGAGGGCCGGTTTTTGGGGAATTAAACGAGGTTGAAGTCATATGTTTCCCTCATTTGGAAACTGAAAAACGGCGTGCCAAATCACACCCGCATACCACCTATGTGGCAATCGGGCGTCATTCGTTCCTTGAAACATATAGGGCTGGCGCCGCCTTCGAGAGGCGGCGCCGAAGAACGATCAGCGGGACAACAAGTACAGTCCTGTACGGCTGATTTTTCCGTCGTCATCTTTACTGGCGCGATTATCCATCCGCTCAAGCGCATCACTGCGCTTGAGTATTTCCTGGGACAGCTGAATCAAATGGTCCTTGGCCGCGTCGCCGGTAAGCGGCTGGCGGGCCAACTTCTTCAGGTCACGGATTTTCAGGCTTGGCCCCCCGCTCCCGTTCTTCAACTCGTCGAAATGCTCAAGCAGCTCGCCGGCCAGTTCCTTGTCGGTCTTGTATTTGAAGTAGTTTTCTCCTTTGATCACCGCGTTCAGGCTGTGCCGGTCGATAAGGCCATCCAGAGCGCCCGTGGAACCGTGCCGGTCCAACGCGGCCATCAGCTCCGGACGCCGTAGCAGCTCATTGGCCAGGCGAATGTTCTCGTTCATGACGGGGTTAGGCGAGTACCCTCTTTTCGCCATCGCAAGAATGCTGTCAACACTGATGGAACGAGGGTTCTTCCGGTCTCTGAAGGCGTTGAAGCTGTCACGCAGTTGCTGCGCCAGCTCTTCACTACTCCTCAGGGAGTACTGTGGATCAGGCCTGCCGGGCGCGGGTGGATACGGTCGACCGGCCGTCGGGTCGGGTCGTGGCGGTGGATTGCTCTCAATGGGATTGGGCCTGGGTGGCGGGTTGCTGCAACCTGGGTTCGGCCGTGGCGGCGGATGCCCACAACCAGGATGCATGGGTGGCCGATGCCCAGAGAACCAGTGGCTGATCCAGTGCTTGAGTTGGCTCAGGAAGTTCTGCATGGCCGGCGGGTTGTGGTGATGCCCAAGCACATCTGCCGCGGTGGTTGGCGACTGGTGATGACTGAATACAGGCCCGGCCTTGCTGTCCCCGGTTTGAAAATTCACATGGGCAGCCTGCTGACCATTGAAGGAAGGCGTAGCAGGCGCCTGGCGGGTATTTTTGATCTCGGCCTTGGCATTGGCCGGTGAGAGGTCAGGCGTTGATGACGCAGAGACGGGTGCATCCGACATCGATACCGACATACGTTTCTCCATGACAGTGGGCGATTTTCAGCTTGTCGCTCCAACGCAATGTCGAAGCCCATCAGCTTTCCCATGTGTGGTTTTGCGTCGGAATCAGTTCCTGATCCAGCAATAATATGTGCGGGGGCGATGTAGGAAACAGAGGGTGGCCTGCCGATTATCAGTGAACAGAGCGCTTGACCCAGGCAAAAAAATCGCAACCCTGGGGTTGCGATCGTTCCTACCGACTACAGATCAGAACCCCACGCTTGCCTGTACGAAAAACGTGCGAGGCTCACCCAGGTATAACCCGGCATTGTTATCGCTGGAGCGCGTGTAATGCTGCTGGTCGAAAATGTTTTTTACGCCCACCCCCAACTTCAGATTCGATAGTTGCGCGCCAAAGTCATAGCCACTGCGTACGTTGACCGAGACATACCCTGGGATATCACCGTATTGGCCATCCGCAGTGCCTTGGGTGATGTAGGTGGTGCCAGTGCCCGGCGCACGTTGGCCGGACTGGGCATAGACGTCAAGGTTGTGGGTCCAGTGGTTGACGTCGTAACGCAGGCCCAAGGTCGCCACTTGGCGGGAATACAGTGGCAGGTCACGGCCCTTGAACGGCACATCACCTTCGGAGGTGGCCTTGGTGTAGGTAAAGCCCGCGTTGGCGGTCAGGCCGTCGAGGCGCGGGTCGAGGTTGGCCAGGTCGTAGTGGGCCGATGCTTCGATACCGCTGTGCTTGGTGGCGCCGAGGTTGGTCCAGCCCACGTCATTGCTGACGTATTGCAGTTCATCCGAGAAGTCGATGTAAAACAGCGTCACTTCGCCACCCCAGACGCTGTCGTTGTAGCGCGTACCGACCTCGTAGGTCTTGGCCTTTTCCGGGTTCAGGCCGTTGGCCGTCTGGTCGCCGGTACCGCCCTGGCCCAGTTGGAAATACTGCAGGCTGCCGAAGGAGGTTTCGTAGTTGGCGAACAGCTTCCATGCGTCAGACACGTGGTACATCACGCTCAGCGCCGGCAGCGGTTCGTTGTTGTGGACTTCGCGGCGCTTTTCCTCGGTACGCTTGCCGTTCAGGGCCACGACCGGACGATCATGCCATTCGGTGCGGATGTCTTCGAAGCGAATACCAGGGGTGATGGTCCATTTTCCGATATCGATTTTGTTATCGATATAGAAGGCGTTGGCTTCGGTGCCCCCAGTACGGTCCTGGTATACGTGGCCGTCGCTCTGCCCGCCCGGCGTCGGCACGTTGTTGACCAGATTCAGGCTGCTGGCCTCCTCGTGCATGCCCTCTTTGAGGTAGCGATAACCCACACTGACTTCTTGGGTACTGGGCCCCAGGTCAAACACATGGGACACACGCGGCTCGATGCCGAAGGTGTAGTAGGTACGCGGATAGGAGCTGAGGGTCTTGAGGTCGCGGTTGGCAATGTTGCTACCCCGGAAACTGTCGGAATAGTACGTCAGCACTTCGGCCTGGGTGCGGTCGTCGATCTGGCGGATGTACTTGAAGGACACGTCCTTGCGGCGCCCGCTGAAGTTGTCCCAGTCGCGTACCGACTGGTACGGGTTGGCGTCGAACTGCTTCTGGGTCAGGCCGCCGGGCATATCGGCGCTGGCATCGTAGTAGTGGAAGTTCAGCGAGAAATCGTCTTGATCGGTCGGCGCCCAGTGGGTCTTGAAGATCACGTCATCGATATCGTTGCCGTTGTTGCTGTTGCGGTAACCGTTGCCGTTGACCCCTGAGTACAGCAGCGCGGCGCCGATACCGTTGTCGGCCGTGCCGCCGACAAAGGCGTTCTCCACATGTTTCCAGCCCCCGTGGGCGGAGGTTTGCAGGGTGGTGCCGACTTCCCCGGAGAAGTCTTGCGGGATCGCACGGGTTACGAAGTTGATCACGCCGCCGACGTTCTGTGGGCCATAACGCACCGAACCCGCGCCACGGACAACGTCGATGCTTTCCAGGTTACCGGCAGAGATCGGCGCCATCGAGAGCTGTGGCTGGCCGTAAGGAGCGAACGCCGCCGGTACGCCGTCGATCAGCACGGTGGAGCGCGGCGACAGGCGCGACGTCAGCCCGCGTACACCGACGTTGAGGGAAATATCACTGCCACCGGTGCCGTTGGATTCCTGCACTTGCACGCCAGGCACGCGGCGCAGGACGTCACCGACGTTCATCGCGCCCTGCTCTACCATGGCTTCGCGGCGAATGACCGTGCGTGCGCCGGGATGGTTCTGCACCACTTCGGCATCGGCGTCGGCAAGCCAGTCGCCTACCACCTTGATATCGGTCACACCCAGCACCAGCGGCGAGCCGGCTTCACCGGTGCCGTTGATCACCGGGCGCAAGGTCACGGAGCCGGCGTCAATCTGGTAATCCAGGCCACTGCCTTGCAGCAATTGGCGCAGGGCTTGTTCGGGCGAGAGGTTACCATCGACCGCGGGGGCTTGCTTGCCGGCCACCATATCGGGGCTGAAGAACACTTGCAGCGAGGTCTGCTGGCCCAACTGGCTCAAGGCTGCGCCCAGGGGTTGGGCACGGATGTGGATGCCTTCGACAGCCTGTGCGGTGCTGATGGCAACGGCCAGGGCCAAAGGCGCCCAGCGAGAGATTTTATTGTTGTGGATGGCGAGTTTTTTCACGTCGAACCTAGTCCTGTGATCGCAAGCATGCGCGGCCGTTAATGCAAACCAGTTGCAGTTGCAGGAGAAGACGAAGAACTCGAAAAAAACCTGAATGTCAGCGTGAAATAATTTCCTGGCTACCGTCCGGCAAGGTGCGCAAGGCGACCGGCAGGATGTGGGGCAAGGCCTTGAGCAAGGCGTCGGTGTCGCTGGATTTGAAAACGCTGGTCAGGCGCAGGTTGCCCACCGCTGCCGTACTGACACGCAGCGGTTGCTCGCGGTAGCGCGACACCTCCCGCGCCACCTCACTCAGGGTGGCGTTGTTGAACACCAGTTTACCGCTGCGCCACGCGGTGAGTTCTCCAGGGTTTACCGCGTAGGCCGCTGCCACTTGGCCTAGGGGATCGACATGGGTGCCATGCCCGGCGGTGAGCGTGACAATGTGATCGGACGCCTGGCCCTGCACCTTGACCGTCCCGGCTTCGACCGCCACGCGGGTCTGGTCCGCATCCAGGCGCACATCAAAGCGCGTGCCGGTGACGGTCACCTGCCCTGCCCCGGCGGCGACTACAAACGGGCGGCCAGCGTCATGTTGCACGCTGAACATCGCCTCGCCCTGTTTTAGCTCCACGCCTCGCCAGCCCTTTTCGTAGTGAACCGCGACCACGCTGCGGCTGTTGAGGTCCATCACGGAACCGTCGGGAAAAGTCACCTGGCGATGCTCGCCCACTTGCGTGCTGAATTCGGCATTGTAGGACTTAGGCTCAAAGACGCTGAATACACTCAAACCCACTGCAACGGCGACCACACTGGCGGCCACGGCATAACGCAGCAGCGCACGCCGCCCAAGGCGCTCGGTCGGGGCATCGCCCAGCGCCTGCAAGCGGGCCTTGGGCAGTAAATCCGTAGCGTTCCATAGCCCTTGCAGCACATCGATTTCGTACTGATGCGCGGGCTGCGCTCCACGCCAGGCATCGAAACGTTGACGTTCCTGGGCGCTCAATGGGCCGTCTTGCAGGCGCACAAACCACTGCGCGGCCTCATCACGGACACGGTTATCCATCGTGGAAGATCCTGTTTCAAAGCCGGTCATGGCGCGCTCGCATCCAGACGATCACGCAGATGCCGCAGGGTGCGGATCATATACTTTTCCACCATGTTTTTAGACAGCCCCAGGCGTGTGGCGATTTCCTGCTGGGTGAGCCCTTCGATCTTCTGCCAGATAAAAACCCTGCGACAGTTGAGCGGCAACTCGGCCAGCGCCCGCTCGACGGCGTCGGCCAACTGGATCGCGTGCATGTAATGCTCCGGGTCGCCACTGTGAGGCGTGCTGTGATCAACTGCCTGCTGCGTCAACGCCTCGCGGCGGTCTTCGCGGCGGTAGGCGTCCACCGCAATATTGCGCGCGGTTTGATGCAGGTAGGCGCGCGGCTGCGCCACCTCGCAGGCAGCGGACTCAAGCACCCGCACGAAGGTGTCGTGCGCCAGGTCTTCGGCCTGCTGACGGTTTCTCAGGCGACGTGTCCAGGTGCCGATCAACTCTTCGTAGTGCTCGAAAAAGCCTGTTCTGCGGGGCGGCTGAGGAGTCATCGCGGGAGCACTGGGGAGGCGGGGCGTGAATAGTAATGCTTCCTATTAAGCGGGGCAATTGCTGCCTATCGCCCACTCACTATTTGTTCGAAATGACCTCACTCATGTATTGATGCAAATCGCGAAAGTCTTTAACACTCCAGGCATGTGGCGCGATCTTTACGCCATTGTCTTGCAGCGTCTTGGGGATCAGATTGCCGTTGGGGCGAAGGATGACCGAAGAGACGATAACGCCCGGATAATCATGGAGTCGTTTTTTGAAGGCGGCGGTTGTCAGGTCCGGGGTTGGCGGATTGCTTTTTTTAGCCAATGGCCCGGTGCCTTTGATATCGGGCCCGTGGCACACAGCGCAGCGCTGTAAATACAGCGTCTTACCATTGCTGTTGTCCGCGACGCATAAGGCTGTCTGAATCAGTGATAAAGCGGCTAATACGCCGCTGAGTAATAGTTTCGTCCCTCGGGTATCGGCCCACGCATGCATTCCATCGCTTCCTGTATTGCCCTTTATTTTCAGCATCATACGACAAAGTCGCGCTTTTGCCCGCGCTGGGCGTAAGCGCCAGGGGGTGAACTTCCGCTCCCCGCCGCCAGTCAGCAAGAAGGACTCTCATAAAACGGTGGGTGGGCGATGCAGATTTCCTTGCAGCAACAAGTGGCCCTGGTCACCGGGGCCAGTTCCGGTATTGGCGCGGGCGCGGCCAAAGCCCTGGCCGCAGCAGGCGCGGCGGTGGTGCTTAACTACAACTCCCAGGCGGCACCGGCGGAGGCCCTCGCCGCGCAGATCAATGCCAACGGCGGCCGAGCGCTTGCGATTGGCGGCGATGTGTCCAAGGAGGCCGATGTCGAACGCCTGTTCGCGCAAACCCTCGACGCCTTCGGCCATCTGGATATTCTGGTGGCCAATTCCGGCCTGCAAAAAGATGCCAATCTGGTGGATATGACCCTTGAGGATTGGAACACCGTGATTGGCGTCAACCTCACCGGGCAGTTCCTCTGCGCACGGGCGGCGGTGCGTATCTTCAATCGCCAGGGTATTCGCGAAGGTGTGTCACGGGCCGCCGGCAAAATCATCCATATGAGTTCGGTGCATCAAGTCATCCCCTGGGCCGGGCATGTGAATTACGCGGCGTCCAAGGGCGGCGTGGAGATGCTGATGCGCACCCTCGCTCAGGAAGTCAGCGAGCAACGCATCCGTATCAACGGCATCGCACCGGGGGCCATTCGTACGGCGATCAACCGTGCGGCCACCGAAGGCGCGGCAGAACAAGAGCTGCTTAAATTGATTCCTTATGGTCGTGTCGGTGACGTCGAAGACGTGGCCAATGCCGTGGTGTGGCTGGCCAGCGACGCTTCTGATTATGTGGTTGGCAGCACGCTGTTCATTGATGGCGGCATGAGCCTTTATCCGGAGTTTCGTGGCAATGGTTGATTTCAAGAACGAACCTCAAAGCGCCATTGATGCCCACGGGATCATCGGCGACATGCGCAGCGCGGCACTGGTGAACGACCGCGGCAGCATCGACTTCTTCTGCTGGCCGGAATTCGACAGCCCCTCGGTGTTCTGCGCATTGCTCGACACGCCCGAGGCCGGCACGTTTCAGCTTACCCCGGACCTGCCCAACGCCCGCCGCGAGCAGATCTACCTGCCCGACACCAACGTGTTGCAGACTCGCTGGCTGAGCGATGAAGCAGTGGTGGAGATCACCGACCTGCTGACCGTCAGCGAAAACGTCGATGAACTGCCTTTGCTGATCAGGCGGGTACGGGTGGTCAGTGGCAAGGCGACTATCCACCTGAGCTGCGCCGTGCGCCACGACTATGCCCGGGCCGCCACCGAAGCGAAGGCAGACGCTGCCAGTGTAGTGTTCACCGCCAGCGGCCAGCCCGGCCTGCGCCTGATCGGCAGCCAGCCGCTGACCCTGCAAGACAACACCGCCCTCGCCACGTTTACCCTCGCCCAGGAGGAAGGCGCTGAGTTTGTCCTCGGCGGCCAGGAGGATGCGCGCGTCACCAACGACTGTACCGACCTCTACCTGGAGCGCACCTTGAAATTCTGGCGCGGCTGGATCAGCCAATCCAACTACCGCGGGCGCTGGCGCGAGATGGTCAACCGCTCGGCCCTGGCGCTGAAACTTTTGACCTCGCGCAAACACGGCGCCATCATCGCCGCCGCCACGTTCGGGCTGCCGGAAACGCCCGGCGGCGAACGCAACTGGGACTACCGCTACACCTGGATCCGCGATGCCTCGTTCACCGTCTATGCGTTCATGCGCCTGGGTTTCGTCGAGGAAGCCAACGCCTACATGCGCTGGCTCAGGGGCCGGGTCAGCGACTGCTGCGGCCAGCCGACCAAGATCAACATCCTGTACGGCATCGACGGCCGCCAGGAACTCCCGGAAACCACCCTCGACCACTTGAGCGGCCACGGCGGCGCCCAACCGGTGCGGGTGGGCAATGAGGCGTTCGATCAGATCCAGCTGGATATCTACGGCGAACTGATGGACGCGGTTTACCTGGTGAACAAATACGGCGAAGCCATCTCCCACCAAGGCTGGAAACACACGGTGGAAGTGGTCGACCAGGTGTGTGAGATCTGGAACCACAAAGACGTAGGCATCTGGGAAATGCGCGGTGAGCAGCATCACTTCCTGCACTCACGCCTGATGTGCTGGGTGGCCCTGGACCGTGCCATCCGCCTGGCCTCCAAACGCTCACTACCAGCGCCGTTCGCACGCTGGGACCAGACGCGCCAGGCGATCTACGCCGACATCTGGACGAACTTCTGGAACGAAGAGCGCGGGCATTTTGTGCAGCATATCGGCAGCACCGCCCTCGACGGTTCGATGCTGTTGATGCCGCTGGTGCGCTTTGTCGCCGCCACGGACCCGCGCTGGCTGTCGACACTGCAAGCGATCCAGAAAAGCCTGGTGCGTGACGGCATGGTCTACCGCTACCGCAATGACGACAGCCAGATCGATGGGCTGCAAGGCGTCGAAGGCGCGTTTGCCGCCTGCTCGTTCTGGTACGTCGAATGCCTGGCGCGCGCCGGGCAAGTTGAAAAAGCCCATCTGGAATTCGAACAGTTGCTGCGTTACGCCAACCCGCTGGGGTTGTACGCCGAAGAGTTCGACAGCCAGGCCCGGCACCTGAGTAACACGCCCCAGGCCTTGAGCCATTTGGCATTGATCAGTGCGGCAACGTTCCTGGACCGCAAGCTCAGCGGGGAGAAAACCGTATGGCAACCCTGACCACCCCACCCGCACTGCTGTATGTGCGCACCACCCTGCTTGATGTGGCTTACGAAACCCACGGCCCCGTCGATGGCGAACCGGTGATCCTGTTGCATGGCTTCCCCTACGACCCTCGGGGCTACGACGACATCGCACCGGTGCTGGCTGAACGCGGTTATCGGGTACTGGTCCCGTATTTACGCGGTTATGGCCCGACGCGATTTATCAACACGCAAGTGATGCGCTCCGGCCAACAGGCGGCGCTGGCCAAGGACTTGCTCGACTTCATGGATGCCTTGGCCATCCCGCAAGCCACCCTCGCCGGCTTTGACTGGGGTGGGCGCGCCGCCTGTATTGTGGCGGCGCTGTGGCCGCAGCGGGTACGCGGCCTGGTGACCGGCGATGGCTACAACATCCAGGCCATCAGCCAGTCGCTCAAACCTCGGGCACCTGAGACAGAGCACCGGCTCTGGTATCAGTACTACTTTCACACCCAGCGCGGGGTCGATGGTTTGACGGCCAACCGGCGTGAACTCTGCCAATTGCTCTGGACGCTGTGGTCACCGTCCTGGGCCGAAGGGCCAAGCCGCTACGCCCTGACCGCGCCGTCGTTTGATAACCCGGATTTTGTCGAGGTGGTGATTCATTCGTATCGCCATCGCTTCATGTATGCGCCGGGTGATCCCGCGCTGGAATCCATCGAGCAGGCGCTGGTGCCACAACCGGCGATCTCGGTACCGAGCATTTCGTTGTGCGGGGCCGACGACGGTGTGGGCCCGCCGCCGCTTGTGGATGACGATGTGGAGCACTTCAGCGGCTTTTATCGCCGCCAGGTGTTGCCCGGCGTTGGCCACAATGTTTTCCAGGAAGCGCCCCAGGTCACGCTTCACGCTTTGCTGGAACTACTGGAGCGGTGAAAAACGCTCCCGATACGCCTGTGGCGTCACCGACAAAGCCCTTAGAAAGCTGCGACGCAAGGTCTCTTCACAGCCAAAACCGCATTGCATGGCGATACGTTTGATGGAGGTTGTGCTGTCTGCCAGTTGCCGGCGTGCGTTTTCGACGCGAATCAGTTCCACGGCCCGCGCCGGGGTCTGGCCGGTCTCGGTGCGGTAGTGACGCACAAAGCTGCGCTCGCTCATACCGGCCTGGGCCGCCAGTGTGGCGATGCTCAACTCCAGCGTCAGGTTATCGGCGATCCAGGCATGCAGCTCGGCGAAGCGGCTGTCGCTCTTTTGCAGGGATAACGTCACGCTGAATTGCGACTGGCCGCCAGGGCGCTTGAGGAACACCACCAGGTGGCGCGCAACCTCCAAGGCAATCGCACGCCCCAGGTCATCCTCTACCAGGGCCAGGCACAGGTCGATCCCGGCGGTCACGCCAGCAGACGTCCACACCGCGCCTTGCTGGATGAAAATCGGATTGGCCTCCACCGTGAGCGCAGGGAACTTGCGCGCCAGTTCTTCACAGCGCGTCCAGTGCGTGGCCACGCGGCAACCATCGAGCAAACCACTGGCGGCCAGCAGAAAAGCCCCGGTGCACACTGAAGCCATGCGCCGGGTGTGCCGGGATTTATCACGCACCCATTGCACCAGCGTCGGGTCCTCGGCAACACCGTACACCCCCCAGCCACCGGCGATCACCAGCGTGTCGCAGGGCTGGTCAATGGCGGGCAGCGGCTCGGCCAGCAGCGCCAGGCCGGCCGACGTCATTACCGGCCCAGCCTGAGTAGCAATGACGTTGACCGCGTAGGGCAATGGCAAACCACGTTGGCGCGCCAGATCGTTAGCCGATGCGAACACTTGTAGAGGCCCGGTGACATCGAGCACCTGGGCATTCTCAAACGCGAGCACATGAATAATTTTTGGCATGATTGGCGAGATTAGTGGGCTCAATGGCGTATTCGCCAAAGCCTAGGCTTCTACAGTAAGGACGTCCATCCCTTTCGGAGCGTGAATCATGACCTTGCAGATCGGCTTTCTATTGTTCCCCGGCATCCAGCAACTGGACCTTACCGGCCCCTATGATGTCCTCGGTTCGCTGCCAGACGTGAAACTGCACCTGGTGTGGAAAGACCTGGCACCGATCACCTCCAGCACCGGCTTGGTGTTCACGCCGACCATCACGTATGCCGACTGCCCGAACCTGGATGTGCTCTGCGTACCCGGCGGCGCCGGTGTGGGCCCTTTGATGGAAGACCCGCAAACCCTGGATTTTCTCAAGGCCCAGGCACAGACAGTGCGCTACATGACCTCGGTGTGCACCGGCTCACTGGTACTGGGCGCGGCAGGGTTACTGCGCGGTCGCAAGGCCACCACCCACTGGGCCTACCACGACCTGCTCGCCCCGCTCGGTGCCATCCCCGTGCAGGAGCGTGTAGTGCGTGACGGCAACCTGTTTACCGGCGGCGGGATCACCGCCGGCATCGACTTTGCCCTGACTCTGGCCGCGGAGTTGTACAGCGAAGCGGCGGCGCAACTGGTACAACTGCAGATCGAATACGCGCCGGCCCCACCGTTTGACTCAGGCCGCCCGGAGACGGCGCCCCGGCATGTGCTGGAGGAAGCCAACAAGCGCACGGTGGAGTCACGCAGAGTGCGCGGGGAGATTGTTGCGCGGGCAGCTGCGCGGCTGGGGTGAAGTTGGATTTCTCACGTCCGGTCGCTGAATTTGCAGCGACTGGGAAGGTCCGTGGGAATGAACCGGTTTCAACGCTTGAACGTGAGGTAAGTCCTAGTCCGCTGTACGAAACTCCTTTTGATTCTCTCGGTGCTCAACGGCTGTCCAGTCGTAGCCAGTCTTTCGACTGACCTAGTAGTCGTGGCAAAGCTGGCCAAAGGTATCTCTTTCAGTCAAATAGGTGGCCGTTACCGCAGGAATGAATATGTGCTCGGTCTGATACCCGGTGTCGGCTGGCAGGCCGCCTTCGCGAGCAAGCCAGCTCCCACAATTGGATCGTAGGGTGTCAGGTAGAGAAGCGTCGGCTGGCAGGCCGCCATCGCAGGCAAGCCAGCTCCCACAGTTGGATTGCGGGGTGTCTGGTAGATGAGCGTCGGCTGTCGGGCCCCCCGCCACAAAGAAACTTGCTTGGCTTCCCGCCTGTCATTCAGGCAGGACGCGACATCACCGCCAAGCGCACGGCCAACGCCGTCAGCACCGCTGCCAAGCCCCACTTCTGCAGCCAGGCGCTTTTGGTGCGCTTGGCGAAGAAGCGGCTCAGCGCCCCGCCAAACAGGCCCAATAGCATGTGAAACACGCTCGCGATCAACGTCAGCACGCCGCCCAGCACCATCAGTTGCAAGGCGATGGGCCCCGCCTCGGGCCGCACAAACTGCGGCAGGAACACCATGAAAAACAACAACGCCTTGGGGTTGAGCAAACTGTTGAACATAGCCTGCAAAAACACCCGGCCCAACGCCACGCTGCCGACGTGAGCGGCGCCCAGGCTGGGGCGTTTTTGCAAGGTTTTGAAGACCAGCCACAGCAGGTAGATCACGCCCGCATAACGGATCAGGTCGAATGCCGGCGGCCAACTGGCGACCACCGCCGTCACCCCCATGGCGGTCAATGCGGTCAGCAGCAGGTCGGCCACGCCGATGCCCAGGGCCGAGGCAACACCGCCGCGCCAGCCATGGGTGACACCCTGGCTGATGACAAACGCCATGTTCGGCCCCGGTGACAGCAGCAACAGCAACACAGCGCCGGAAAAAACGCCGAGTGTGACAAGGCTGATCATGCTTGAACCGTCCACCTGCAAAAACTGCAGATTAATCGGTGCTTCCAGCCCCTACAAAAAATTGTGCTGGATACATTGCTCACGCAGCGAACCCAGTGATTGCTGAATGCCACGACCAACGTCTAGAATGCGAAACATTATCAATTAAGCCTGCTGCGCCAGGATGACCATGTCGAGCGATCACCCACTGGACCCTGCTGCCATCGGCCAGCTTTACCAAGCCCACCACTCCTGGCTGCGGGGCTGGTTGAGCCGGCGCACGGGTTGCCATGAGCGCGCCGCTGACCTCGCGCAGGACACCTTCGTGCGCCTGCTCAACGCGCGTCAGCAACAGACTTTGCAGCAGCCGCGCGCTTATCTGAGCAGCATCGCACGCAGCTTGATGATCGACCAATACCGGCGCCGCGAACTGGAACGCGCCTACCTGGAAAGCCTGGCGCACTTTGCGCAAATGGAGGTGCCGAGCGAAGAAACACGGCGGCTGATCCTCGACAGCCTGGAGCGCATTGACCGTCTGCTCGACCAGCTCAAGCCGAGGGTGCGCGAGGCGTTCCTGTTGGCCCAATTGGACGGCCTGACCTGCCCGCAGATCGCCTTGCGCCTGGGCGTGTCCAAGGCCACGGTGGAACGCGACCTATCCAAGGCGCTGCACGCCTGTTACCGGTTGCGCTATGCCGACTCCTGACTCGCGCCTGGTCGACCAGGCCATCCAGTGGATGATCAAGTTGCGCTATAACACCGCCGACGACGCCAGCACCGCGGCCTTTGAACAGTGGCTGCACACCAGCGACGCGCATCAACAGGCCTGGCATCGGGTCGCCACCCTGAATGACGATTTCAACCAATTGCCAGCGCATGTCAGTCGCCATGCACTCGACGGCGCACGCCAGCACATCAGCCGTCGTGAAAGCCTGAAACTGCTCGGGCTGTTTGCCGGCGCCGCAGGTTTAGCCTGGCTTGGCCGCGACTACACGCCCCTGCCCGCCTTAATGGCGGACTACCGCACCGCCACTGGCGAGCGGCGCTGGGTAGCATTGGAGGATGGCAGCAAAGTCCAGCTCAACAGCGCCAGCGCCGTCGACATTACTCCTGGCGCCGAACAACGGCTGGTGAACCTGCGCCAGGGTGAAATTTTGATCAATACCGGGGCCGACCACCGTGCGCTATGGGTGCATACCCGCGATGGTTACCTGCGCGCCCTCGGTACGCGCTTGCTGGTGCGCGAAGAACCCCAAGGCACCTTGCTGGCCGTGCAACAGGGTGCGGTAGCGGTGTTTACCGACCGCTATGACGGCGCCGCACGCCAAGTGATCAAGCCGGGCGAACAGGTGATGTTCAATCGTAACGGCATTCGCCCGTCCCCCAACAACGGCCTGGACCCTTGGGCCTGGAGTGACGGCGTGATCAGCGCCCACAATATGCGCCTGGAGGACTTCCTGGCCGAGCTGGGTCGCTATCGCAATGGGTTGCTGCGTTGCAGCGAAGCCGTGGCGGGGCTGCGGGTGTCGGGCACTTACCAACTGGACGACACCGACCAGGTGCTCAAGTTGGTGGCGCAATCGCTGGCAATCGATGTGACCTACCGTAGCCGTTACTGGGTGACCGTCTCCGCGCGCGCGTGACCGACCAAAAATAAATGAGGTGAATTCTCATTGCCATTCGACCTGTAAGGAAAGGCCGATCAACAGGCCCATGTTGTCCACTTCCTTCAGGAGCATCCCGCGGTCATGCAAGCGTTCCCCTCCCTGCGTTCACCTCTCAGGCACGCCATCAAGGCGACCCTCCTCGGCGCCTGCCTGGCGGCCACTGCCCTTCCGTATACCGCCGGTGCCCAGCCAACCGGCGGCGAACGCCAGACGCGCACCTGGAATATCGCCCCCGGCCCACTGGCCGGCGCCCTCGATCAATTTGCACGGCAGGCCGGTATCAGCGTGTCGTATGACGCAGGCAGCGTAGCCGGCAAAAGCAGTGATGGGCTGAGCGGTACCCTGGAGCCACAACAGGCCCTGAGCCGACTGCTTCAAGGCCAGGGCTTGCAGGCTCAGAGCCAGGGCCCGAACGCTTGGTTACTGTTACCTCAACAGGCCGACAGCTCGACCCTGAACCTGGGCGCCACCACCATTAACGGCGAGCGCCTGGGCGCCACCACCGAAGGCAGCGGCTCCTACACCACCGGCGCGGTGACCATCGGCAAGGGCGAACACAGCCTGCGACGCACGCCGCAATCGGTGAGTGTGATGACACGCAAGCTGATGGATGACCAGAACATCACCACCATCGACCAATTGCTGGAGCGCACCCCAGGCATCACCAGCTACGAATCGCCCATGGGCGGCAAGTATTTTTACTCCCGGGGCTTCAAGATGCTCGGCCAGTACCAGTTCGATGGTGTACCACTGGACATCGGCAAGGACTACATACAAGCCGACAGTTTCAGCGCGAACATGGCGATTTATGACCGTGTGGAAGTGCTTAAAGGCGCTGCCGGAATGCTCAAGGGCGCCGGCACTGCCAGTGGTGCGGTGAACTTCGTGCGCAAGCGGCCCCAGGACAAGCCCACCACCAGCCTTGGCCTGTCGGCGGGCACCTGGGATAACTATCACGCCGAATTCGACACCGGCGGCCCATTGAACGACAGCGGCACGGTGCGCGGCCGCGCGGCGGTGAGCCAACAGAACCGTGGCTCTTACATGGACCTTGCCAAGCGCCAGGACCAGGCGTTTTACGCGGCCCTGGACATGGATGTCCGCCCTGACACTACCCTGGGCTTCGGAGCCAGCTATGAGGATGTCGACTCCACGCCGTGCTGGAGCGGCCTGCCGCGTTATCGCGACGGCAAAAGCCTCGGCCTGAGCCGCTCCACCTGCCTGGGCCAGGCCTGGAACGATTGGCAAAGCCAGCGCACCACGCTGTTCGCCGATCTGACCCATCACTTCAACGACGACTGGAAGCTCAAAGTCAGCGCCGTGCATAGCCGCAACCTGCAAGACATCAAATACGCCGCCAGCGAGAGCACCGTGGACTATGGCAACCCGGCCCCCACGCTCACCAGCTACGCAGCCTTGCTGGACTACGATCACAAAGACTACGGCCTGGACGCCTACATCGACGGTCAATTTGAAGCCTTTGGCCTGCAACATGAGTTGATCCTCGGCGCCAATGGCAGCCGTGGCACTCAGGACGATGTCTATGCGATCCGCAACCTGCCCCAGCGCCAAAGCGTCTTCAACCCCAACCACCACTTCCCGGAACCTGCCGACGACACCTTCTGGCCCAACATGTACCGTGGCGGCACGGTCAAGGAAACCGCCACTCAATACGGTGCCTACGCCACCTTGCGCCTGCGTCTGGCCGAACCTTTGATGCTGGTTCTGGGCAGTCGCGTCAGTTGGTATGAAAACCGCCGTGAGTCCCTGAACCTGGCCTGGGGCGAGTGGGCCGACCAGGATGCACGCACCAAGGAAACCGGGGTGGTCACGCCGTTTGCCGCGCTGATCTACGACCTCAATGACAACCTTTCGGTGTACGCCAGCTACGCCGATATCTTCCAGCCACAAAGCTCCTACGCTACGGTCAGCGGTTCGGCCCTCAAGCCGAAAATGGGTGAGAACTATGAGTTGGGCATCAAGGGCGAATGGTTTGACGGGCGCCTGAACAGCTCCCTGGCGCTGTTTCGCGCCATCGAAAAAAACGCCGCCCAAACCGATTTCGAGACCCGCTGCGGCAGCTCCTCCGACGGCTACTGCTACACCGACACGGGCAAAGTGCGCGCTCAAGGGGTCGAGGCCGAGCTGAGCGGCGAATTGCTTGAACGCCTGCAGGTGTTCGGCGGCTATACCTACACGCAAACCAAGAACCTGAAAAACATCGACAGTGCCGCCGAAGGCGCGGTGTCCAACACCTACGTACCGCGGCATATGCTGCGTTTGTGGGGCGACTACCAGTTGGACGGTGCGCTGTCGAAATGGACAGTCGGCGCAGGCGTCAACGCCCAAAGCAGTAACTACCGCCTGCAAACCATCAAACTGGAGCAGGCCGGGTATGCGTTGTGGAGTGCGCGCATTGCGTATCAGGTGGACGACACCTGGACTGTGGCGCTCAACGGCAACAACCTGTTCGATAAAAACTACTACCAGACCGTTGGTACAGCAGGCTGGGGTAACCTCTACGGGGAGCCGCGTAACCTCACGCTGAGTCTCAAAGGCAACTTCTAAGCACTGCATACCCCTCCTGTAGGAGCGAGCTTGCTCGCGAAAAACTCACAGACGCCGCGTTTATTCAGGAAGCACGCGTTATCGTTGACGTCTTTCGCGAGCAAGAACCAGGCGTCCTCGCTCCTACAAAAAAGCCTTGTCCCACCCCCTCCTTCCCGCCGGCAAAAGCTTTTCGTCGCTGGCAGGCAAATCCCCAGGTTTGTTCCTACACTCCAAAAAGCCATCATCGATTCTCGATTATTCTGAAATACCCGCCATATACGTCAACAAACCGTCATATCATGGAGGCATTGAGAGGGACACCGAAGAAAACGGACGAAAAGCCAAATCATTGACACAAATCCTCAATGAAGCCACTATTTAGCCATCACCCAGTAAATGCCTGCGTCTAGACAGCCATTACGGTTTACCCAGCAACAGAAGTCGTTCGATTTGCACCACTTGTAATGCATACCTGCCTTATGGATGAGCAAACGAATAGGAACGTTCTGGTGGTGTATTGAGGATCTGATGTATGCGCGGTAAATCGTCGGTTGATAGCCTGTTTTTGACTCGCACCGGTTTCGTTGAGTTTTTTGTCGTTTTCGTAAAACTGATCCATGGGCTGACCGCAATCTCGCCGGCGATCATCCTGTTGTTCTACCCGGACCCTGTCGCAGAACACATGCGCACTCACTACCTGGGCCTGCTGGCGTTCTTTGCGATCCTGACCATTATCTTGTTCCAGGCCCTGGGGGTTTACTCCGATGACCTGTTCAGCAATCGCCTGCGTTTTCGCGTGATGCTGGTGGCCTGGGTCTCGGCGTTTTGCATCCTGTTGTTCATGTACCAGATCCTGCTCCTGTTCCCGCAGTTGAGCCCACGCAACCTGATGTTCTGGTTTTCCGCGAGCCTGCTGCTGTTTGGCGTGGAGCGCATACTGATGCTGCGCCTGTACCGCCATTTGATGGACAACGGCAAATTCCTCCAGCGCACCGTGATCCTGGGCTTTACCGACACGGCCGTGCATGTGGCTGAACACCTGTCGCGCAACAGTGACATCCGCTCCGGCCTGATCGGTTTTATCGACGACCGTACCGAGCGCATTCCCAAGGAGTTGAGCCGCCTGCCGTTGCTGGGCAATACCCGCGACCTGGAAAAGCTGATCCGATCCGAACAGGTCAACCAGGTGATGATCACCCTGCCCTGGGCCGCCGAGCAGCGCATCAATGGGCTGATCAAGCGCCTGCGGCAGATGTCGGTGAACGTCATGCTGGTGCCGGACATGGCCGCCCTGCGCTACGGCCATAACCGAATCACCGATGTGGGCGGCATCCTGATGTTCAACACCTCGCAGTTGCCGCTGCGAGGCTGGTCGCCCTTTATCAAGCGTTGCGAAGACCTGCTGCTGGCCAGCATCGGCCTGCTGCTGCTGTCGCCGGTGATGCTGGTGACCGCCATCGCGATCAGACTCGATTCCAAGGGCCCGGTGCTGTTTCGCCAGAAGCGCTATGGATACAACGACAACCTGATTCGCGTGTTCAAGTTCCGCTCGATGTACGTCGAGCAGACCGACCTCAACGCCGAGCACCAGACCACGCGCCAGGACCCGCGCATCACTCGGGTCGGCAGGATCATCCGCAAGACCAGCATTGATGAGCTGCCCCAACTGTTCAACGTGCTGCTGGGCAATATGTCGATGGTCGGCCCGCGCCCCCACGCCACGGCCACCAAGGCCGCCGGGATTCCTTTCGAGGAAGCGGTCAGCGAATACAGCTCGCGCCATCGGGTCAAGCCGGGCATCACCGGTTGGGCGCAGATCAATGGTTACCGCGGCGAGACCGATACGCTGTTCAAGATTCAAAAACGGGTCGAATACGACCTGGAATACATCGCCAAATGGTCCGTGTGGCTGGACCTCTACATCGTTTTCATGACGGTCCCGGCCGTTCTTTCCACCAAGGAAGTCTATTGATGAACCCACTTAACGGATTGATTCCCTGCATCATCTCCGGTGGTTCGGGTACGCGGCTGTGGCCGGTTTCGCGGCAGAACATGCCCAAGCCCTTCATGCGCATGCGCGACGACCAGAGCCTGTTGCAGAAGACCTTCCTGCGGGCCAGTCACTTGCCGGGCGTCGACAGCATCCTGACCGTGACCAACCGCGACCTGCTGTTTCGCACCCTGGACGACTACCGCGCGGTGAACACCCAGCGCCTGGGCCTCGACCTGCTGCTGGAGCCGTTTGGCCGCAACACCGCCGCCGCCATCGCCGTGGCCGCCTTGCATGTGCAGGAGCATTTTGGCGCAGATGCGCAGTTGCTGGTGATGCCGGCCGATCACCTGGTGCTGGATGAAAGCGCCTTTGCCCAGGCGGTGGAAAAAGCCCGCGCATTGGCCGAGGCCGGTTACCTGGTGACCTTTGGCATCCAGCCTGACCGAGCAGAAACCGGCTTTGGCTATATCGAACAAGGGCCGGCCCTGGGCGCGGGCTTCAGGGTGCAGCGCTTTGTCGAAAAGCCCGACCTGGCCACCGCCCAAGGCTACCTGGACGGCGGCAAGCACCTGTGGAATGCCGGCATGTTCTGCTTCAAGGCCGCCACCCTGCTGGAAGAATTGGCCAGCCACGCACCGGCAGTTTTAGAGGCGGCCAAGGCTGCGCTGGAGCACAGCCAGAGCCTGCAAAACAGCAGCAGTCGCCAGCGCGAGCTGAGCCCGGAAGGTTTCGGCACCGCGCCGGATATCTCCATCGATGTAGCGCTGATGGAAAAATCCGCCCAAGTCGCGGTCGTGCCCTGCGACATTGGCTGGAGCGATATCGGCTCCTGGGAAGCCCTGCGCCAACTCACGCCCAGTGACGACAATGGCAACCAGATCAACGGCGAGGCGATCCTGCACGACGTGCATAACTGCTACATCGACTCGCCCAAGCGGGTACTCGGTGCGGTGGGCGTGCGTGACCTGATCATCGTCGACACCCCCGACGCCCTGCTGATCGCCGACGCGCATCGCAGCCAGGACGTGCGGCATATCGTTGCCGAACTCAAGCGCCAGAATCACCCGGCGTTCAGCCTGCATCGCACCGTCACCCGGCCGTGGGGCACTTACACGGTGCTGGAGGAAAGCACGCGGTTCAAAATCAAGCGCATCGTGGTCAAGCCCAAAGGTTCGCTGTCCCTGCAAATGCACCATCACCGCAGCGAACATTGGGTGGTGGTCAGCGGCGCGGCAATGATCACCAATGGCGAGCGCGAAATCCTGCTCAACATGAACGAGTCCACCTACATTCCCGCCGGGCACAAGCACCGCCTGACCAACCCCGGCATCATCGACCTGGTGATGATCGAGGTGCAGAGCGGTGAGTACCTGGGTGAAGACGACATCGTGCGCTATGACGACATCTACGGCCGCGCGCCGGTTGAAGTGAAGCCCTGATGCGTACGTCATTGATCATCCCCACCCGCAACGCGGCCAGCCACCTGGACCGCCTGTTGCCAGCGCTGCGCATGCAGACGTTGCAGCCGGATGAAATGCTGGTGGTCGACAGCGCATCGAGCGATGACACCGTGGCGCGCTTTCGTGAATTCGGCGCGCGCGTGGAGGTGATTGACGCCCGTGATTTCAACCACGGCGGTACCCGGCGCTGGGCCAGCGAGCAGGTGGGCGGCGACGCTTTGATCGTGATGACCCAGGACGCGATCCCCGCCACCGCCGAGACCTTCGCCAACCTGATCAACGAGCTGCAACTGGACCCGCTCAACGGTGTGGCCTACGGCCGGCAACTCCCGCACCCCGGTGCCGGCGTGCTCGGCGCGCAGTCGCGGCATTTCAATTACCCGGCGGCCAGCCGCACCAAGCGCCTGGACGATGCAGCGCAACTGGGCATCAAGACCTGCTTCAGCTCCGACTCGTTTTCGGTGTACCGACGCAGCGCCCTGAGCGCGGTGGGCGGTTTCCCCCAGGATGTGATTGGCAGTGAAGACGCCTATGTGGCCGCGCGCATGCTGCTGGCCGGTTACCAGGTGCGCTATGCCGCGAGTGCGCAGGTTTATCACTCCCATGATTACCGCTTGCTGGAAGAGTTTCGCCGCTACTTCGATATCGGTGTGTTCTACGGCCGCGAGCCGTGGATTCGCCAGGCGTTTGGCGACGCCGGCGGCGAAGGCAAACGTTATGTGCTGGCCGAACTGCACGCATTGCGCGAGGCCAACGCGCTGTACCGCGCCCCCGAAGTGGTGGTGCGCAGTGCCTTTAAATTGCTGGGCTATCGCCTCGGCCACCTTGAACGCCACCTGCCCAACGCGCTTAAACGGCGCCTGGGCATGTTTTCCACCTACTGGACTTGAGCCGTCATGAAGACTATCAACCGACGTTTCCGTCTTACCCTGCTCGGCCTCTTGAGTGCCTCAATCTGGCTGGCTGGTTGTTCGACCCCCGCGCGGGTGCCGCTTCCTGACAACAATACGCTCAAGGCCGGCCATCAAGCGGCGCTGACCCTGGCCGACCTGCCGCCCCCGCAGGTGCTGATCCAGAGCGGCGACTCGCTGCGTATCGTGCGTGATGCCCAGGAGCCGGCGGCGGCCGATGACATGACGATATTCGTGGTGCGCCCTGACGGCGTGATCTCGGTGCCCAACATTGGCCGGGTCAAAGCGGCCTTGCGCACGCCCGAAGACCTGGGCAAGGAAATCACCGAGAAGTACAAGCGCATCTACCGCGAACCTGCGGTGACGGTGAACATCGCCAGCGCACCGAGCAACAAGGTGTTTATCGGCGGCGCGGTGCCCAACCCGGCGTTTTTCGACTTGGCCGGCAACGTCAGCGTCGAGCAGGCGCTGCTCAGTTCCGGCGGTGTATTGCCCTCGGCGGACGCCTCCAACGTGGCCTTGATGCGCACCGGCCCCGATGGCAAGTACAGGACGTACTTCATCAGCCTGGAAAGCATGTTGACCAACCCCAATCACCCGCGGGTGGCGTTGCAGCGCGGCGATTTGATCTTTGTGCCGCAGTCGGGCATCGGCGCGACGGTGGAGGCTGTGGATATGTACTTCACCAAGCTGTTTCCGGTTAGCAAAGGGGTTGGGTTGGGCTTGAATTATCAGCTCAATGGCAACAAGTCCGGCGATACCTATATCAGCGCTCCACAATGATTATCACGCAGGCTTTGTATCACTTGAGCACGCCGATTTTATTCGACGAACAACATCTATCCAACGGAGTGATCCTGTGATCGAAATCCGCTCTCTTCGCGACCTGCTGCGGCTGTTTTTCATCTACCGCCGCGAATTCAAACTGGCCGTGCTCACCACGATCGTCATCGCCGTGCTCGGTGCCTTCCTGCTGCCGGCTCGCTACGAGTCGGACGCGCGCTTGCTGGTCAAGCCAGGGCGGGACAACACCACCTTGCCGATCGAGGCCGCCAACCGCCAGACACTGATTGCCCCGAGCACCCAGCACGACCCGATTGTCGACGAAGAAAAAATGCTCACGGGCCGGCCCATCGTGCATATCGTTGCCGAACGCTATATGGCGATGACCGCCGAGCCGCCGCAAGGCTTCTGGAAGGTCACCAAGTTCTACATCAAAAAGGGCGTTGGCGAAGTCATCAATGGCATTCGTAGCGTGCTGCAGTTCGTCGGCCTTGCCGAGAAACAAAGCCCGCTGGAACGCCTGGCGACCTCACTGGAGAAGAACTTTACCGCCGGCCACGAGCCGGGTTCTTCGGTGATCGAGATTTCCTTCACCTGGGACGACCCGGCGGTGGCGCAAAAAATCGTCGAGACATGGGTCAACGCCTACCTTGAAGAACGCGCGCGGATTCTCGGGCGCAAGAGCCTGCACACCTTCTATGAAACCGAACGCGCCAAGGTGGCGGAGAATATCCAGAGCCTGAAGGACCAGTTGCAAGGCCGCTTGAAGCAGATCGACTCGATCAGTGTCGATGCGCGCCTGAAGAACCTGACCAACCAGATCGACCGCGTCACCGACGCCAAGGTCAGCGCCCAGAACCAGATCTCGGGGATTCGCAGCCTGCTGGCCAACGCCAGCCAGCAGATCAAGAGCCAGCCGGCAGACGTGGTCACGATGCGCGAAACCAGCCTCAACCCCACCCAGCTAGACCTCAAGCGCCAGCTCAATGCGCTGCAAGTGGAGCGGGCTCGGCTGTTGCGCACTTACCTGCCGGGTACCCCGCAGGTCAATCAGATCGAGCAGAACATCCGCGACATGGAAGCCCTCAGCGCCCAGGAAGCCACCCGCCTGGAACGCTCGCAGAACACCGCGCCCAACAGCCTGGTGATCAACGTCAAACAGCAAATGATCGACGCCCAATTGCAAGAGCGCAAACTGGCCGGGGAAATCGAGAACTACGACAAGACCCTTGCCGAACTGCGCACCCAGCGTGACCAGGCGATGACCGATGAACCGCAACTCAACACCCTGAGCCAACAACTGCGCACCGCCGAAAAAAGCTACGCCTTGTACTCGGACAATCTTGAACAGGCGCGAATCGACCATGAACTGGACAACAGCCAGATCAGCAACATCGCCCTGATCGAACACGCCACCCTCAACCCGGCACGTGTGTTTCCCAAGAGCCTGTTGATGCTGTTGTTCGCCATTCCCGCCGGCGTGGCCGTGGGCTTGCTGACCATCTATGTGCTGTACCTGCTGGACCAGCGCATCCACGATGGCACCCGCTTGCAGGAGATGTTCCACGTGCCGCTGTGGAGCAGCATTCCCGATGTGCAAGACGCAACGCCGGCAGCCGTCACCGCCAGCCTTTATCGCTTGTACAGCCTGCTGCCCCTGGATCGCATTGCCACCCAAGGTTTTGCCCTGGGCCTGACCTCGGCGCGCCATGGCGAGGGTGTGACCTTTATCGCCGAGCAACTCAAGCGTCTGCTGGAGGAACGTGGTCACCGCGTCTCGGTCGATGGGGCGAACGCACCAACGCCGGGTGAAGTGTTGCTGCTGGACGCCTCGGCGCTGTCCTCCAACCCGCAGGCGTTCCTGACGCTGCGCCGCGCCGACCAGATTGTGTTGGTGATCGAAGCCCGCACCAGCACCGTACCAACTATTGAAAATGCCGTGTCGTTGCTGACCACCGCGTTCGGCAAAGTCGACGGCATGATCCTCAACCGCCGCCGCTTCGAAGTGCCGGCCAAGGTGCTGGCGCGACTCAATAGCTGGCGTGGGGCGGCCTGATGCGTATCGCATTGCTGGCGCCGCTGCCACCGGAGCAGACCGGGATCGCCGATTACGCCGCGCATTTGCGCAACGCGTTGATCGAACAAGGCCTGGAGGTGGTGACCCCGCTCGCCGGCTGCCTGGAGCTGCCTGAACAGTTGAAGCGCCTGCAGGCCTTTGACTGGCGCAGCGTGGACCTGGTGCATGCTGAACTGGGGGGTGGACGCTTCGGTGAGTTCCAGGCGCTAGAGTACCTGCGCCGGGCGCAACCGCACCTGCCGTTGACCGCCACGGTGCATGACCCGGAGCGCCTGATCTGGCGCCGGGCCAAGCTGTTTTTCCCTTTGACCCTGCTTGAACGCCTGCCCCATCCGCTGCCCCAAGCGGCGGCGCTGCTGGCCGACCCGTTGACCTTGCACGAAGAGCGGCGCCTGGCCAAAGGCATGCGCCGCCTGATCACCCTCACTCGCCTGGGCGGCGACTGCCTGCGCCAGCGCATGGGCCTGCGCCCGCAACAGATGGCGGTGATTGCCCATGGCAACCTGCCCATCGCGCCCCAGGCGTTGCCGCCACTGGCGCCGTTGCGCCTGCTGTATTTCGGCTTTATCTACCGCGGCAAGGGCATTGAGGACCTGCTCCAGGCCCTGGCCCAATCACTGGCCGCCCACCCGCAATGCCGAGGCCAGGTACGCCTGACCCTGGCCGGTGGCACCGCGCCGGAAATGACCTTTGACCCCGCCGGCAACTACCTCGACGGCCTACGCGAGCAGATCAGCGCCCTGCATCTTGAAGATGTGGTGGACTGGCAACTGGACCTGCCCTCGGCGCAGATCCCTTCTACGATCCAGGCGCACCATGTGATGGTGCTGCCCTATCGCGAATCGAAAAAACTCAGCTTCCTGGGGCAGATGCGTGGCACCAGTGGCGCGCTGTCGTGGGCCAATGCCTGCGGACGCGGGGTGATCACCTCCAACGCCCGCGCCTTTGCCGAAGAGGTGGCCGGCGGTAATGGCATCACCTATCAGCAGGGCGATACAGCGTCCTTGAGCAACGCCTTGAGCCGCTTGATTCTCGACCCGCAACAGGCACAGCAATGGGCCGCACGGGCGGGAGAAATCGGCCATCAACGCCAGTGGGCCAACACGGCCCAGCGGTTTGCTGAATTATTTCGGGATGCTTGTGAGGAGCCGTTGCGATGAATCTGTCATCCGTTCGCCCACTGTGGCGCTACTTGCCGCTGGCGCTGTCAATCGCCGTCGGTAGCGCCCTGCTGTTGAGTGAAAAAGTCGATGCACAACCGGTGAACCTGGCCCCGGAGCGCAGCGTGGTCTGGAAGGATTTTCTCGGCGTGAACGCGCACTTTCTGTGGTTCACGCCCGAGCAGTACAACAAGCAGATCAAGCAATATAAAAAGCTTGGATTGCAATGGGTGCGGGTCGACCTGCATTGGGATCGCCTGGAACCCAAGGAAGACGATTATCAGCTCGGCACCTTCGATGAACTGGACCGCACCCTGACCGCTGAAAAACTGCGCTCGGTGTTTTACCTGGTGGGCTCGGCGCCCTTTATCACCACCGCCCCCAAGGGGGCGCAGTTCCAGGATCAGTACCGACCACGGGATCCGGAAGTGTATGCGCTGCGCCTGGCACTTCTGGCCAAACGCTACCCCACTATTGATGCCTGGCAGGTGTGGAACGAGCAGAACCTGCCGAACAACTGGCGCCCCAAAGTCGACGCCAAGGAGTACGGGCAATTGTTATTGGCCAGTCACCAGGCCCTGAACCTTGCCGCGCCCGGCAAACTGCAGGTCATGGGCGGCATGGCGTACTACAGCCAGATGCCGCCGCGTGGCAAAACCCTGATGTTTGAAGCACTCGGCGCGCTGGGGGTGCAAAGCCTGGGCATGGTCGCGGCTTATCACCCTTATTCGATGACTCCGGAAACCGATGAGCCGGGCAAGAACGAAGTGCTACTGCGCGGCGATCAACTCAATTCAATGCTGCACGGTGCCGGGATCAAGCAGGTCTGGGCCACTGAATGGGGCTGGTCCAGCTATGCCGGCCCCAAGGAGATGCAGGACCTGATCGGTATCGACGGGCAGGCCGACTACACCTTGCGCCGCCTGGCGTTGATGGCGTCCCAGGACTACCAGAAGATCTTCCTGTTCGCGTTGTCCGACCTCGACCAACGCGCCTCGCCACGCGATCAGCATTACGGCCTGTTGAACCTTGATGGCGAACCCAAGCCGGTGTACACCGCCCTCGCCCGCTTCCTGGAGATCACCGGCCCCACGCTTAAACCCGGCAACACGCCGCAGTTGCAGGATGTACCGGACAGCTTCTACAGCGTGGCCTGGACCCGCCCTGACGGTAAAAACCTGCTGATGTATTGGAGTGCCAAAGGCAGCAGCATCAGCCTGCCCGGCATCAAAAACGCGGAACTGCTGGACCCGCTGACCGGCGCCCGGCAAACCCTGAGCGACGACAACGGTATTCGCCCAGCGGTGAAGCCAAGTTTGCAGATACTGGTGTGGTAGCCCCGGGCATGGAGAGCTGTACATGAGAATCCTCTGGATTGTGCCCTACCTGCCGTGGCCGACCACCAGCGGCGGCAAGACGCGGCAGTACCATTTGCTGCGCACCTTGAGTGAGCGCGGGCATCGCATCACGCTGCTGGCGCAATCGAAGACGCCGGCCGATGACGCGGCGCATGCGGCCTTGGAGCCGTTGCTTGAACGCCTGATCGTGGTTCCACGTCGGCCGCTGAAACATCCGCTGACCCTGCTCGGCGGCCTGTTCGCGCCCTGGCCGCTGTTGACCACGGTCAACGGCCTGTCGGCGCCGTTGCAGGGCAAGTTTGCGCAACTGTTGAATGAGCGCTGGGACGTGATTCAGGTAGAACACAGCTACAGCCTGCAGCCGTTTCTACGCACATTGCAGCAGCAACGGCGCGAGTTTGTGCTGACCGAGCACAACCTGGAATCGAGCCTTGGCGGCGCCACTTATGACCGCTTCCCCAAGTGGGCCGCACCGTTTGTGCAGTACGACCAGTGGCGCTGCCGGCAATGGGAACGCAAGGCGTTCGATGCCGCCGCTCATGTGGTCGCCGTGACCGAGGCGGACGCCCAGGCCATGCGGCCGCTGTCGACGACGCCGGTGAGCGTGGTGGTCAATGGGGTCGACAGCCGCGCCTTCGCCGAGGTCAACGCCGATGCGCAGAGCCAGCGCCTGTTGTTTGTCGGCAACTACGAGTACGCACCGAACCTGGACGCTGTGCAGTGGCTGCTTGAAGAGATCTTCCCCAGGGTCTGGTTGCAGTGCCCGAACGCCCGCCTGGCGGTGGTCGGCTATGGCTTACCCGAACACTGGCGCGAGCGTTGGCCCGATGAACGTATCGAGTGGCTGGGGTTTGTTCCCGACCTGTGCGCCTTGCAACGCCGCTGCGCCGGTTTTGTCGCCCCGTTGCGCCATGGCGGCGGCTCCAAGCTCAAGGTATTGGAAGCGATGGCCGCCGGCTTGCCGCTGGTGAGCACGGCCCAGGGTGTTTCCGGGTTGGCGGTACAGCCGCAGGTGCATTACCTGGCCGGCGAAAACGCCGAGGCCCTGGCCGACGCCGTTGTGCGCCTGCTGGATGAACCGGCGCTGGCCGGGCGACTGGCCGATGCCGCACGCGACTATGCGCGGCAATACCACGACTGGGCGGTGGCTGCGAATGAACTGGAGCACCTCTACCGCAGCTTGCTCACCGCCAAGGAGTCTCAGCCATGCGCGTAGCCCTGGACTATCGCCCCGCCACGGTTGCGCCGTCTTCGGGCATCGCCCGCCAGGTCGTGGCCCTGGAAGACGCCCTGCGCGCGCGGGGCAACACCGAGGTGGTGCTGTTCACTGAGGCGCCCCTGGAGCATCCGCAACGTCAGACTGCCGTTTGCCCGGCCTGGGCCAGCCCGCTGGACGGCCTGCAACGCCCACAGGTGCGCCTGCGGTTCGAGCGCGGCTTCTTGCCCAAGGCGCTGCACGAGCAGCAGATCGACCTGTACATCGCCACGGCCAATATGGGCTTGCCGCTGTGTCGCAAACCCGCCGGCACCCGCTATGTGCTGGTGCTGCATGACCTGTTTCAGCTCACCCACCGCAACTTCCATCGCTCCAAACTCAAGGCCCTGGCCTACCGCCTGATCGACGGGGCTTCGATTGCCTGGTCGGTATGGCAGGCTGATCGGGTGTGGTGCCCTTCGCAGTTTTCCTGCAATGAAGCCGCGCGCCTGTTCCCCTGGGCCCGGGCCAAGTTCCGCGTGCTGAACAACCTTGTGCCCGAATTGAATGCAGCGCCCGAGCCGCTGCCAACCCACCTGCCGAAACGCTACTGGCTGGTGGTGGGCACGCGGGAGCCACGCAAGAACATGGAATTCTTCCTGCGCCAATGGCAGGCCTGCCGTGCGCTGAACCCTGATGTGCCGGATTTGGTTCTGGTGGGCCACGCCAGCGATGTACCGGCGGCACTGGGTGACCTGCCGGGCCTGCATTGGTGCAGCGGTTTATCGGACGGCCAACTCCAAGCGCTCTACCGTCATGCCGCGTGCCTGTGGCAGCCGTCCTATGCCGAAGGCTTTGGCTTGCCGGTGGTGGAAGCCTTGAGTGTCGGCACGCCGGTAGCAGTGGCACGCGGCAGCGCCCTGGATGAAATCGCGCCGCCCAACGCCCCGCGCTTCGCCCCCCATGACGCCGAGCAACTGCACAAGGTCATGCAACAACTGGCCGGCGCCGAGGCCACGCAAGACGGCGAAACACACCGCGCCTGGGCCCGGCAATTTGCCGAACCGGCTTATCGCGCGCGCCTGGACACTTTGCTCAAGGAATTGGATCGCTAATGCTGCCAGGAAAATTCGTCAGTCTGCTGCTGGGCCTGGTGTTCGGCGGGTTGCTGTTGGCCCTGTCGCCGATCAAGGTCATGTTGGTGGTGGCCGGTGTGGCCGTGGCCTTGACCCTGATCCGCTTTCCCCTGTGGGGCTTGCTGATTTTCGCGGTACTGGCCACCAGTATTCCCTACACCACCTTGCAACTGGGCATCCGCACCACCGTCAGCGAGGCGGTGCTGGGGCTGACCTGGGTCGGGGTGTTCTGGCAAGCGTTCATCGGCAAGACCCGTGGTTTCATGCTGTGGCGGCCGACCGAGCGGGCGCTGATGTGGCTGATGCTGTTCAGCACCATTCCGTTTATCTGGGGCATGCTGATCATCCATGCCGAAGGCAACGGGCCGGTGAACTGGGTGCGCTGGCTGATGAACCTGTCGATGTTGTTTATCGTGCCGCTGCTGCTGCGCACCGACGCCGACCGCGACAAGGTGGTGGTCGCCTTGTTGCTGGGTAACCTGGCGATGCTGTTGCTGTCGATCTTCATGTTCCTGAAGACGCGCAATGCGATGTCGATGATCGATATTCTCACCGACCTCAAATACGCCCACCCGGAAGCGGTGAAGGACATTTTCTCCGCCAACTACACGCGCATGGCCTCGCCCTGGGTGCACCCCAACCTGACCGGGGGCGTGCTGGTGCTGTTTATTCCGCTGGCACTGTTTTATGGCTGGACCCGCAGCGGCTGGCGCCGGGCCCTGGGCCTGGCGGTGGCGGTGCTGGGGTGTGCCGGCCTGCTGCTGAGTATTTCCCGTGGCGCCATCGTGGCCCTGGCGCTGGTGTTGATCTGGCTGGCCTACAAACGCGTGCCGAACAGCGGGCGCATCATCGGTATCGGGGCGGCGTTCGCCGTTGCGCTGGTGATGTTCTATCCGCCGTTGCAGGACCGCTTGATGACCATCTTCTCGACCACCAACGCCAGTACCGAAATCCGCTTTGACGAGTACGCCAGGTTCCCCACCGCCATGGCGACCTTCCCCCTGGGGATCGGCTTCAAGATCGACCCGCCCGTGCCCGGTTCCAATCTGTTGGGGATCTCCAACCTGTGGCTGAACTTCATCTACAAGGTGGGCCTACCCGGGATGCTGCTATTTATCACCGTCACCCTGTTGTGGTGGCGCGAAGTGCGGCCCCTGGGCCAGGTGCGCAAAGTCACCGCCGACAATGCGCTGTGGCTGGGGTGCATCTGCGGCGTGCTGGCGGCGCTGCTGACGGGGATTTTCGACCACTATTTCAGCTTCACCTTTGTACTGATCGCGCTGTTCTGGCTGTTGATGGGCATGAGCCTGCAACAGGTGCGCCTGCGCCCCTCCATTACCGCCCCTGTTGCTGCTATTGCGCCAAAGGATAACCAACCATGAAGCACCGGATGATTCACTCCACCGACTTGCGCGACCGCCTCCCCACGCTGGCCGCTGAAATGGGCGTGAGCCTGCCGGACCTGGAAGAGGCGCTGGACTGGTGCCTGGCCAACGACGTGGTATTTGAAGAAGGCGAAGGCGACAACAAGCGCTTCTGGATCAGCTCCATCGACCTGGAAACCGCGATTGAGCAACCGGTGGCGCGCCGCCTGTTCCGACGGATGAAACAGGATCTGCCGGCCCAGCTACTGCCGCGTTACGGCAAAAACTGGGCAACCGTCAAAGACCGGTGGCGCAGTGTCTGGGACATGGCCTACAACATCTTGATCAACAAGATCCCCAGCCACCATGTGCGCATCGCCTGGCTGCGCCTGGGTGGCGCGAAGATCGGCAAGGGCTCCAGCTTGTGGCGTAACACCGAAGTGCTGGGCATGCACAATCTGGTGGTCGGCGACGATTCGGTAATCGGTTGGCATTGCCAGGTAGACGCTCGCGCCGGGCTGGTGATCGGCAACCATGTGGCGATTGCCTCCCACGTTTTGCTCATCGCCGGCAGCCATGATCTGCAAGCGCCGGAGTTCTGGTCGATTTCCGGGCCGACTTACATCGACGACTACGTCTGGATCGGCAGCCGTGCGTTGATCGGCTTCGGCACGCACCTGGGCTATGGTTCGGTGATAAGCGCCAATACCGTGGTGGCCAAAGCCGTGGCGCCCTACAAAATCATTGGCGGCAGCGGCGCCAAAATCATGGGCGAACGCTGCCATGATCTGAACTACAAGGTGGGTGGCAAAGGCCTGTTCACCCTGTTCCACTGATGTTCGGCAGCACGCTCTGGCTGACCCTGGCGACGCTCGCCGGGCTGGTGGCCGGTTTTGCCCGCGAATGGCTGCTGGTGGCAGCCTGGGGCGCGGGCAGTCGCAGCGACGGGTTTCTGGTGGCGGTGTTTTTGCCCGAAGCATTGCGCATGACCCTGGCCGCCGGCTTGCTCGCAGCGGCTGCCCTGCCCCTCTATCAGCAACGCGACCCACAGCGCCAGCAAGCCTGGCTGGCCAGCCTGTCCCCTCGCTTGCTGGGCGTGGGCCTGGCCCTGTTTGCCCTACTGGCGCTGGGCGCGCCGCTGTGGGTGCGCCTGATCGGCCCCGGCCTGGACGCCGCGGCCCATGCCCAAGCCGCCGCCAACCTGCGCTGGCTGGCGGCCTGTGCGCCAGGCCTGGTGATGCATGGGTTGTTCAGCATTCCCTTGCAGGCACGCCAACGTTTTGTCCTGCCGGGCCTGGGCTCTTTACTGTTCAATCTGCCACCGGTGCTGTACCTGTTTATCCGTGGCAGCTCCAGCGACAGCGCCGAACTGGCAATGTGCTTTTTTGCGGGTAGTGTGTTGATGTGCCTGCCGTTACTGGCGCCGGTCTGGTCCTTCGGCTGGCGGCCGTGGCAGGTCAGCGGCGACCCGCTGGCAGGCCGCGAATTGCTGGGGCGCATCGGCCCGTTGTTGGCCAGCAACGTGGCCAGCCAGGGCCTGGCACTACTGGAGCGCTTGATCGCCAGTTTCCTGGGAGACGGCGCTGTGACGTGGGTCAACCTCGCGCGCAAGCTGATCAACCTGCCACTGATTGCCTTGATGAGCCTTAACCAAGTGCTGCTGGGCATGATGAGCGGCGAGCAAGGCCAACAGCGCCTGGCCCTGCTGCGCCGCGGCCTGGATGCAGCGACCCTGCTGAGCCTGCCTGCGGCCTTCGGCCTGATTGGCGCCAGCCCCACACTGATTCATCTGCTGATGCCCGCCCAGAGCGCCGACGGCCCACTGCCGGCGCTGCTGGCCTGGTTCGCCACGCCCCTGGTATTTGGCGCCTGGAACGCCATGCTCGCCCGCTATGCCTATGCCAGCGGCGACACGCGCCTGCCGCTCAACTGCGAACTGCTGGGCAGCCTGGTCAACGCCGCCTTGTTGGTGGTGCTGCCCTATTGTTTCGGCCTGCCGGGGATCGCCTTGGCGGCGTTGGGTGGCGTGGTGGTGACCAACCTGTTGCTGATGCACCGCCAGCAACTGCTCGGCCAACTGGGCTGGCCGTTGCAGTGGGGCTTGAGCGGGGTGCTGTTGGGTGTGGCGGCGCTGGCCCTGCACCCCTTGCACAACGATGGGTGGCAGTTGGGGTTGAGCAGCCTGGCCGGCGCGCTGGTGTTGCTGGGGCTTGGGCTTTGGCTCAAGCCATGGAAGGCCTGAGGCCGGTTCCCACCCAAACGGTGGGATGAGACCGGTTCAATCCTCCAATGGTTTGGGGGCTTTGCTGCCGGGCTTGGCGGGTTTGGTGCCCTTGGCCGGAGCCGCTGGCGCGGCTGGAACAGGCTCCGGCTCCGCAGGTGCGGCAAGCTCCTTTTCCGCCTGAGGCATCTGATCGATGGCGCTGAAAAATTCCTTCAGGTCGAGGCTGTCCGGGGGTACGGTTTTTTCGAGTTTCTTCTCGCCGTCCTTGCCGATCAGGATCACCTTGGTACCGCTGCCGACGCCGAGTTTGAGGGCGCGGATCAGCGCGTTGGTTTCTGGCGGCGTGAGCTTTTTACTGTCCTTTGGGTCCTTGGCGAACTTCTCCCCTTCGGCGCCGATACTGCCGAACTTGACGGTGTAGAACACCATGCTGCGCTCTTCGAAGGACTGCTTGGTGGCAGCCTCTTCCAGTTGTTTCTTCAGCGTTGCCAGTGTCGGGTTTCCAGCATCAAGCTCTACGACCACCAGGGGGCGCGTCTTGCCCAACTCCTGCTTGAGCGGATTATCATCAGCGGCCAACAACGGCCCCGTAAAAGCCATCAAGGTAGCCAGGGTCAGCGACCGGATGAGCATGCGCACCTCCTTTGAACTCCATGCAGGGTTCTTGAGTTTCATGTCTGCGACAGCCAAATTCAAGGATGATTCCTACACTTCTTTGAGAAGCGTAGGTCAGGAAGCCCGCTACGCAAGGGCTTGGACAGTGGCCTGGTCATTGTTTCTTCCGGTTACGAGACTTTCCACTGCGGCCAATGCCGGGCAAAAACGGGGGCCACGACAGGGTCGGCGTCTACCTGCTCCAGGCTCTGCGCAAAGCCCGGCGCCAGATTGCCGAGCACCTCGCGCGCGTCATCCCAACGCGACACCGCCGCCGCCATGATGCCCAGTGCATTCGGCGTGTTGCTCGGGGTAAACAGCTGACCGGCAAACTGATCGGCAAACACGACCCAAGCCTGGTGCAGGTAGCGCCGTGTGCCGCTGACCAGTTGCGCTTGCTGCGCCTCATCAGCATTGCCCAACCAGCGTTGCGGGTAGTCGATGATGCCGATCGCCGAATAGCAGTTGGCGGCGATATACAGCAAGCCGCGCAGGATCTGCGTACGATCGCCGGCCAGCAACTCGGCCTTGGGATACTCCAGGCCCAGGTGGATCAGGATCGCGGCGCTTTCGGTCAGTACCTGGCCATTTGGAGTAACCAGAGTGGGGATCTGCTTGAGTGGATTGATACGTGCAAGGGCGTCACTGCCCTCGCCGTCCTGCCAGGAACTGGCCTCCACGCGATGCCACGGCACTGCGCAGCGTTGCAGGGCAATTTCGATCATGCAGGAGCCGGATTCGTCGGTGCCATAAAGGGTGTACATGGGCGTTTCCTCCTGAGCCAAGGGCAATAGTGAGCCTGTGGTCGATTAGCTAGAATAGTCCCATTTGCCCGCCCACCAACGTACCGAAATCATCATTCACGAACGGCAGGATCGCATCGGCCACGGGCTGCAATTGGCGCGTGACGTAGTGGTCGTAGTCGATGGGCGCCTGGCGCACTTCCAGCGGTTGCGGGCCGTTGACGCTGATCACGTAGCTGATCCAGCCACCGCGCTGGTACTGGCGCGGGCGACCCAGACGGTCGTTGTACTCGTCGGCCAGGCGCGCGGCGCGTACATGGGGCGGGACGTTGCGTTCGTAGTCGTGCAAGGGCCGGCGCAGGCGTTTGCGGTAGATCAGCAACTCATCGAATTCGCCGCTCAAGGTACGCCGCACGTAGTCGCGTATGTAGTCCTGATGGGGTTGGCGATGGAAGATGCGTTGGTAGAGTTCCTGCTGGAATTGCCGGGCCAGGGGCGACCAGTCGCTGCGCACGGTTTCCAGGCCCTTGTAGACCATTTCTTCACTGCCATCTTCGCGTACGACCAGGCCGGCATAGCGCTTTTTGCTGCCCTCCTCGGCGCCACGAATGGTCGGCATCAGGAAGCGACTGAAGTGGGTTTCGTATTGCAGCTCCAGAGCGCTTTGCAGGCCATATTCGTTGCTCAGGTGCGCGCGCCACCAGTCGTTGACGTGCTGCACCAGCGCCAGGCCGATGCGATTGGCGTCCTGCGCAGAATGCGCGCTGCCCAGCCAGACGAAGGTGGAGTCGGTGTCGCCGTAAATCACCTCGTACCCTTGGGCCTCTACCAGCGCGCGGGTCTGGCGCATGATCTGGTGCCCCCGCAGGGTGATCGAGGACGCCAGCCGCGTGTCGAAGAACCGACAGCCGCTGGAGCCGAGCACACCGTAAAAGGCGTTCATGATGATCTTCAGTGCCTGGGAGAGCGGCGCATTGCGCTCGCGCTTGGCCTCTTCGCGGCCTTCGGACACGCGGGTGACGATGGATGGCAGGCAATGCCGGGTACGGGAGAAGCGCGCCCCGCGAAAGCCTTCCACCGAGTCGCTGTCGTCGGGATGCTTGAGGCCTTCGATCAAGCCCACCGGGTCGATGAGGAAACTGCGGATGATCGACGGGTAAAGACTTTTGTAGTCCAGCACCAGCACCGATTCATAGAGGCCCGGGCGCGAGTCCATGACAAACCCGCCGGGGCTGGCTTGGGGCGGTTTGTCGCCCAGGTTCGGCGCCACAAAACCCTGGCGATGCATCAACGGCATGTACAGGTGGGTGAAAGCGGCCACGGAGCCGCCGTTACGGTCGGCCGGCAAGCCGGTGACGCTGGCGCGTTCGAGCAGGAACTTGAGCAGCTCGGTCTTCTCGAAAATCCGTGTGACCAGTTCACAGTCCTTGAGGTTGTAGCGCGCCAGGGCGGGCTTGTCCTCGGCGAACATGCGGTTGATTTCATCCATGCGCTGGTACGGCGTGGAGATGTCCTTGCCTTCGCCAAGCAGGGTTTGCGCGACGTTTTCCAGGCTGAAGGATTCAAAACTCCAAGTGGCCGAACGCAGGGCTTCGATACCGTCGATGATCAGCCTTCCCGCCGCTGCCGCAAAGTAGTGATTGCGGCTACCGTGTTCGCGCCAGGCCATGGCTTCACCGCCACGTCCCAGCAACAGCGGCACGTTCAGGCGCTGGGCGTGTTCGTGGAGGACGCGCAGGTCGAACTGCACCACGTTCCAGCCGATGATCGCGTCGGGGTCAAACGTGGCCAGCCATTGGTTGAGGCGTTCGAGCAGTTGAGCGCGGGTGTCGCAATAGTCGAGTTTGAAATCCACGGCGTCGGTTTTGTTCGGCGGGCCGAGCATGTACACCTGGCGCTCGCCGCAGCCTTCGAGGGCGATGGAGTAGAGATCGCCCTGGGCGGTGGTCTCGATATCCAGGGACACCAGCTTCAAGGGCGGACGGTAGTCGGGGGCCGGCTTCATCTGCGCGTCAAGCAAGGTGCCGCTCGCATCCGGCGTGCCGCCGAACCACACAGGGGCGGTGATAAAGCGCTCCATCATGTAGCGCTCCGGCGGGCGCACGTCACCTTCGTAGACATCGACCCCGGCAGCGCGCAGGCGCTTTTCGATGTCCATCAACTGGCGGTGCTGGCGGGCGTACAGGCCCAGGACCGGGCGGTGATGAAAGTCGCACAACTGCAACGGGCGCAACTCAAGATCGCGCTCGCCCTTGAGCAACCAATCGAGCGGCTTGCGATGAGCCTCCGGGATGAACACCACCGAGGTTTGCACGGGTAGGCGAATGCACCGTGGCCCTTGGTCGGTGGCCAGCCAGAAGCTGACCTCCGTGCCCGCCGGGGTATCGCGCCAATGCCGGGTCAGGACAAAACCCTGCTGTAAATCCACCGTACCGCACCTCAAGAATCGCATTCAGGGCGTGATTCTACTCGGCATCCGGGCCAAGGCGGCGGGTAAACGCACACCTGGCGCGCAATATCATAAAAAGGATGTCATCGCTTTTTAGGATAAGAATGCGCTGGCAATATCAAATGGCTATATAGGAAGATAGCGCGATTCAAGAAAAGGATTTCGCGCATGTCGTTCGTCCCCCGCCGTCTGGCCCTGACTATTTCGTTGATTGTTTCCGGCGCCTCGCTTTCTCCTGCCGGCCATGCTCAAGTATTAATCGATACGCCGACCAATACGCCGCTCACCGTGGGCAGTGGCTATTTTTACGACCCCAGTTTGCGGGTGACCAAGACCGGCAGCATCACCACCCAGACGACCGCCGTCAGCGTTCGCCAAAACCTGCCTGATTGGCAACGCAATGTCTTCATTCAAAATGACGGCTCGATCAGTGCCGATAAATTAGACGCTATTAGCCTGGGCGCTGCGACCGATGTGCGCATCGAAAACACCGGGGTGATCTCGGGCGGCAGGCATGCGCTCTCGGGCGAACAATTCAATGTGCTGAGCAACCGGGGCACGCTTATCGGACGTAACGGCGCTGGGGTTTCGATAACAGGCGACGGCACGGTGTACAACTACGGCGCGATCACCGGCGGACGAGACGGTCGCCTGGAAAACGTCGACGGCGATGGACTACGCATAGCGGGCATTGCGCACATCGACAACCCGGGCATTATCCAGGCGTTTGGCGCCAGTGGAGTGGATAAGAATGGCCGAGCCAACACCAGCGATGGCGCATCCATCGGCGGCGGCTACCTGTTCAATGGCGGCACGTTTGACCCCTCTACAGGCGTTCCACGTACCGGTTCAATCACAGGCGCCAACAATGGCCTCTTAGTAAGTGATGGCCATGATGGGCCGGCGACCGGCGCAACGGAGCTGAGAAATTTCGTCGACCTGCGTGGGCTTGATGGCTATGGCGCGCGCTTTATCGGTAATTTCGACGACCGGGTATTCAACGGTGCCCTGATCAGCGGGGGTAATGGTGTAGCCCTGGACATGGGGGGCGGCAACGACACCTTGACACTGTACCCTGGCGCGCGCTTTGAGGGCATAGTCGACGGCGGTTCGGGGCATAACACCATGGTTCTGGAGGGCTACCAATATTATCCTTCAGATACGCGTGAACCCGACGGGACGGTCGAGGCGACGCGCAATTTTGACGTGCTACAAGTGCGTCGCGGCTACTGGGTACTCAATGGTCGCAGCGATTTCAGCGAAGGCGCGCGCCTCTTTGCCAATGGTCACTTGAACAACCAGGGCAGCATCGCTGGCGACGTGATCGTCGACCAAGGCGCGACTTACCGGGGCCGAGGCTCAGTCAACAATCTTACCGTCAGCGGAAGGTTGATCACGGATACCGTTGTCGGCGCGCCTCAGGTCAACGGCAACCTGATCATGAACCCAGGCTCTACATTCGAGTTCGCTACTTATCCCGACGGCAGTGCAGCGACAACCCATGTGGTCGGCAATGCCAGCCTCAACGGTGCCTATTTGTGGCCGCAGCCGGGTTACTCGATGGAGTATCCCTGGCATAGCACGTATACCGTCCTGCAAGCAGGCAGCATTACGGGTACCTTCGATGAATCCAACCTGCGCAGCTACTACGCGTTCCTGTCGCCAACACTCAGCTACGACAATAACCGGGTGAACCTGAGCTACACGCGCAACGATGTCGAGTTCATCGATTACGCCCGTACCCGTAACGCCGCCCGCGCAGTCAACAGCATCGAGTCCATCACGTGGAGCCACTGGAGCAACTGGGATGGCAGTTTCCCCCCGCCCTCCATGGTGCGAAACCCCAACCCGCTCTACGACGCGCTGCTGGCCACCTCGGAGACCACGGCCAGCGCCGCGCTCGAGGCCCTGGCAGGCAGCAGCAACGCCAACCTCGCCAGTGCCACACTGGCGGCCAGCAGCCAAGTGGGCACGTCCATGCTGTCGGCCATGCGCCAGATGAGCAGCAGTTCAAGCTTGCTGGTCGGGCTTGAGTCGGCGCAAACACCTGAGCTGGCCGTAACTGGCATCCCCAGCAGTGCGCGCAACTTGAATGATCCAAACGCACGAGGCCGCGTGTGGCTGCAAGGTATCGGCAGCTACGGCAAGCTCGATGGCCAGCACGGCAATGAGTCTTCACAGCAACGCACACAAGGCAGCCTGCTGGGTATTGACTGGTCCTTGTCGCCGCTCTGGCGCCTGGGTGTACTGGGCGGCTATTCGAAGACCGATATGGACAGCCACAACGTTGATAATTCATTACGCAGCTGGCACGCGGGGGCATATGCCGTACGCCAGGATGGCCCATTGGCGTTGCGCCTGGGGGCTGCGTACAGCCAACACAGGGGTAACAACAAGCGCACAGTAGAGTTCGCAGGTTTCAGCGAGCGACCCAAGGGTGATTACGACGCCGATAGCCAGCAAGCCTTTGCCGAACTGGGTTACATGCTGGGTAACGGCCGATTGAATATCGAGCCCTTCGCCAACCTCGGCTATCAGCGCTATCACCGCGACAACTACCGCGAGAAAGGCGGTGATGCTTCACTCAAGGTGGATGCACAAACCCAGGACAATGTCAGCAGTACCTTCGGGGTACGCCTGGCACATCTGAGCCAACTGGACAATGGCATCAGCCTGACCCCCCAGGCCAGCTTCGGCTGGCGGCACCTCTATGGCAATGTCGACAGCAAGACTCGGCAGGCTTTTTTGATTGGCGGCGACGCTTTCAATATTGAAGGCAGCGCACTGGACCGCGACAGCTTGATGGTTGAAGTGGGGTTGGCGGTGGGTTTGTCTGCGCAGCAGAACCTGAGTGTCGGTTACAACGGCGAGCTGGGCAGCAATAGCCGCAATCATGCGGTGGTCGGCCAGTGGCAGATGAGTTTCTAAAGCAATCGATGCACGCTGGCGTGAAGCCGGGCATCCACCATGATGCCCGTTCGGGTCAGGCTCGGCTCAGGTAGTTTTCGATATTGCCCATTTGTTCGTCCCAGCCACGGGAGTTCATCTTGAAAGCTTTCTGACGCCGCGCTTCGGGGACCTGGTCAAAACCGGACTCGACTACCCGCAAGAGGATGCCTGGAGCGCGATCTTCAATCGTGAACTCCACCAGCGTCGGTGTTTCCTTGTCGTAGTCGACGCCCTCTTCCACTGCGAAAGGATGCCACCAGAAAGAAAACAGCGTTTGTGGCAGGATGCGTTCGATCCTGGCCTTCCACACGACATGTTCGTAGCCTTTGTAGGTAATTGGCGCTTCGATGGTTTCTCCGGCCACAAAGGTTTTACCGTTAAGCGCGATACCGAACCACTGACCAAATTGCTCAGCCTGTGTGAGTGCCTCCCAAACCTGTTTACGCGATGCATTGAGCAGGACTTTGCGTTCGATGCGATCTAATACGTGCATAAGTCACCTCCTTCATTGAACAGTAGGCGACATCAACCAATGCGCAACCTTGCGTTGTGCGCGATGATGATGACCCCTCCTTGCCTGGCCATAGGTTATGACTGACCCACTGAATGGAAGTTGCTTGTGCAAAGGTGTGCGCTACCAAGTGGACAGCCTGGACATGCCCATCAGCCACTGCCACTGCGAAAGCTGCCGCAAGGCACACGCGGCCGCGTTTGTCGCCACGGCTGGGGTGATGCGTGAGCATTTTCGCTGGACGCAGGGTGAGGAACTACTGTCGTCCTTTGAGTCTTCGCCGGGTAAATTCAGGCATTTCTGTTCGCGTTGCGGCGCGCATCTGATCGCTGAACGTGGGCATCAACCCCATGTGATTGTGCGGGTGGCGACGCTGGATGATGATCCGGGCGTCAGGCCCACCTCGCATATCTGGACGGCCCATGAAGTGCCCTGGCTGGCCTATGACGGCGTAGCGCGCTGGGACGAATGGAAGGTCTGAGTCAAACCCGTGGATCACCCGCAGCCTTGGCCGGCGCCGCATATTGCGGCTTGAGGTGGCCTTCTTGGTCGAGCAGCCAGGCATCCATGATCTGGCGCACCACAGGCCCGGCTACACGGCCGCCGGCCTCACCGTTTTCGATCATGACTGAAATTACGATTTTCGGATGTTCGGCCGGCGCGAAGCCGACGAACAAGGCGTTATCACGATGCCGCTCCAAGGTCTTGTTGCGGTTGTAGCGCTCACCCTGCTTGATTGCCACCACCTGGGCGGTACCACTCTTGCCGGCGATACGGTATTGGGCGCCTTGCGCTGCCGCCCGGGCGATACCGCGGGGATCGTGCATCACCAACTGCATGCCGTGGTTGACCTGCTCCCAGTCACGCGGGTCCTTGAGCACCACGTTGGGCATCGGGTGTTCATCTACCGGAGCCACACCGTTGATGGTCTTGGCCAGGTGCGGTCGGTTCCATACACCTTTGTTGGCGATCAATGCAGTGGCCTGGGCCAATTGCAGTGGCGTCACCTGCATATAGCCCTGGCCAATGCCGAGGATCACGGTTTCGCCTGGGAACCACGGCTGGCGACGGGTCGCACGCTTCCAGGCTTGGGATGGCATCAGGCCGGCAGATTCTTCGAACATATCCAGGGACACTTTCTGGCCCAGGCCGAACTCAGCCAGATAGTCGTGCAGGCGATCAATTCCGAGTTTATGGGCCAGGTCATAGAAGTAAGTGTCGTTGGAACGCATGATGGCCGCGTCCATGTCCACCCAGCCGTCACCGCTGTGGTTCCAGTTGCGGTATTTGTGGTCAAAGTCTGGCAACTGATAGTAACCCGGGTCGAACACTCGGGTTTGTGGGGTAACGACACCACTGTCGAGACCGGCAATGGCCACTTCCGGCTTGATGGTTGAACCTGGCGCATAGAGCCCGCGTAGCACGCGGTTGAACAGCGGCCGGTCAATGGAGTCATGCAGCGCGGCGTACTCCTTGAAGCTGATGCCGGTGACGAACAGGTTCGGATCGAAACTCGGTTTACTGACCATGGCCAGTACTTCACCGGTTTGCGGGTCCAGGGCGACTACCGAACCACGACGGTCGCCCAAGGCCTCTTCGGCGGCTTCCTGTAGCTTGACGTCGAGGCTCAGGACGATGTTTTTGCCAGGAATCGGATCGGTGTGCTTGAGCACGCGCAGCACACGGCCCTGTGCGTTGGTCTCCACCTCTTCATAACCGACATGGCCATGCAGTTCTGACTCGTAAAAGCGCTCGATTCCGGTTTTGCCGATGGATTGGGTACCGCGGTACTCCACCGAATCAAGGGTCTTGGATTCTTTTTCGTTGATGCGACCGACGTAGCCGATAGAGTGGGCAAAGTGCGCGCCCAGAGGGTAATGGCGAACGAATTGTGGCTCGACGTCCACCCCAGGTAGGCGGAACTCGTTGACGGCCAAAACGGCGATCTGCTCTTCGGTCAACTCGTAGAACAACGTGACGGGAACAAACGGGTGACGGGCCTGCTTGAGCGCCTTATCAAACACTGCACGGTCTTCGGCAGGCAGGTGCAATAGATTGACGATCTCGTCCAGCTCAGCCTTGAGGTCGGCGGTGCGCTCACGGGTGATGGTCAGGTTATAACTAGGGCGGTTGTCGGCCAGGACTACGCCATTACGGTCATAGATCAAGCCGCGAGTCGGTGTGATGGGTAGTACGTGCACCCGGTTGTTTTCGGAAATTGTGGAGTGGTAGTCGTACTGCACCACCTGCAGGAAATACATGCGCCCTACCAGCGCACATGTGATCCCAATCACCAGCAACGCGCAGGCGAGCAAGCGTTTGTTGACCAGGCGGTTTTCTTTTTCGTGATCTTTGATTGGTATCGGTTCAGGCATTTCTACAGCATCTCGTTGGAAAAGGTCGACGCCGCATCCTGCGGATAAGGATCAATCCTTGTGAAAATGTGCTGCACCATAGCAAAAATGCAGAAACACTTTGTATCGAATTCCCTCAACGGCAGCTTATTTAATGTTGCCAGAAGCGCTGGAATTTTCGAGCGCCCAAAACAAAACCCCAACTGCTTTCGCAATTGGGGTTTCGGAA
>NZ_JASBQZ010000038.1:0-47587 GCF_029960685.1 Pseudomonas sp. AL10 | reverse complement strand
GTAAGACGCCGTCAGGGCGGAACCCTAAGCGGCCGTTACCGCAGCAATGGATATGCACACAATCCAACTGTGTCGACTGCCAGGCCGCCTTCGCGAGCAAGCCCGCTCCCACAATTTGATCGCGGGGCGTCAGCTAGATAGGTGTCGGCTGGTAGGCCGCCATCGCAGGCAAGCCAGCTCCCACAGTGTTCGATGTAGTGTCAGTTTCAGGAAGATGAAGTTTTATTTAGGAAACATTCAGCAACTTCTTGGCAAAATGTCGCCACTTCTAGTGTGAACGCTCACCAGGTAATCCTATGACCCGCATTTTGACCATCGAGGATGACGCCGTAACGGCCCGCGAGATTGTCGCCGAGCTGAGTAGCCATGGACTGGACGTAGATTGGGTGGACAACGGCCGCGAGGGCCTGGTCCGCGCTGTGAGTGGTGATTACGACCTGATCACCCTCGACCGCATGCTGCCCGAACTCGATGGCTTGGCCATCGTCACCACGTTGCGCACCATTGGGGTGTCCACGCCGATCCTGATGATCAGCGCCCTCTCCGATGTCGACGAGCGCGTGCGCGGCCTGCGTGCTGGCGGCGATGACTACCTGACCAAACCGTTCGCCTCGGATGAAATGGCCGCCCGTGTCGAGGTGCTGCTGCGGCGTAAAAGCACGGTCCAGGAATTCGAAACCGCCCTGCGCGTGGCCGACCTGGAACTGAACCTGATCAGCCGCGAAGCCAGCCGCGCCGACCAGCCGCTGACCCTGCTACCCACCGAATACAAACTGCTTGAGTTCCTGATGCGCAACACCGGGCAGATCCTGTCGCGGATGATGATTTTCGAGGAAGTCTGGGGCTATCACTTCGACCCCGGCACCAACCTGATCGACGTGCACATTGGCCGTCTGCGCAAGAAAATCGACCCACCGGGCCTCACGCCGCTGATCCGCACGGTACGAGGCTCGGGCTATGTCATTGCTGAACCCCTCTAAAGGCTGGCGCTCTTCCAGCAGCCGCTTGCTGGCGCTGTACAGTTCGTTGTTCGTGGCCTGGAGCTGCATCCTCATGGGGGTGCTGTACTACGAAGTGTCGGGCTACCTCAGCGACTTGTCGCGCCATTCCCTGCTGCAACGCCAGCACCTGTTCCAGCGTTTTGACGGCGAAGAGCTGGTGGAGGCGCTCACCACCAGCATGACCTTCGACATGAAGGGCGTGGACGCCTATGGCCTGTTCGATGAGCACTTTCGTCCCTTGAGCGGGCCGATCCGCGCCGTACCACCCGACTTGCCGCTGGATGGCAAGATCCACGCCCTGACCAATTGCGTGCAATCGGATGACCCCAAACTGCCCAAGGACAGCTGCGACGCGGTGGCCACCCACACCGAAGACGGCCGCTGGCTGGTGTTGGTGCGCGCCAACGGCTCGCTGTTCGGGGTCACACGGATTATCTGGCACGCCCTGCTGTGGGCGCTCTCTTTGACCATCATCCCCGGCGCTGCTGGCTGGCACCTGCTGCGCCGTCGCCCGTTGCGGCGCATTCGTGGGATCCAGGCCAGCGCCGAGGCCATCGTCGCCGGCGACCTCACGCACCGCCTGCCGCTGTCCGACCGGCGCGACGAGCTAGACATGCTCGCCGCCATCGTCAACGCGATGCTCGACCGCATCGAAAAACTGATGAACGAGGTCAAGGGCGTGTGCGACAACATCGCCCACGACCTGCGCACCCCCCTCACCCGCTTGCGCGCCCAGCTTTACCGCATCAAGCAACAAGCCGAGGAAGACTCGGCCCACGCGGTAAAGCTCGATGACGCCATCGCCGAAACCGACACCCTGATGGCGCGCTTTCGCGGGCTGCTGCGCATTTCCGAACTGGAAGACCACCAGCGCCGCTCCGGCTTCCTGGTACTGGACCCGCTGCCGTTGCTGCGCGAGCTGCATGACTTCTATCTGCCCCTGGCCGAAGAAGGCGAACTGGAGTTGGTGTTGCAGGCGCCTGACTCACTGCCGTGGATTACCGGTGACCGTGCGCTGCTATTCGAAGCCCTGGCCAACCTGCTGAGTAATTCGATCAAGTTCACCCCGCCCAAGGGCAAGGTGATCCTGCGGGCAGTCAACGACCTGGGCAGTACGCGCATCGAAGTGCTCGACTCCGGGCCAGGCATTCCAGCCGCCGAGCGTGCGTCGGTGTTCCAGCGCTTCTATCGGGTCGATGAGAGTGATCAGCAAGGCGGTTTTGGCCTGGGCCTGTCGATTGTGGCGGCGATCATCAATCTGCACGGTTTCAAGCTGGAGGTCGGTACCAGTGAGTTGGGCGGCGCCCGGTTGGTGCTCGAATGCCGCCAACAATTGATGCCGGAATAGAACCCTAACGCAATGTAGGAGCGAGCTTGCTCGCGAAAAACTCACGGGCGCCGCGTTTATTCAGGAAGCGCGCGTTATCGTTGGCGTTTTTCGCGAGCAAGTTCGCTCCTACATGCGTATCAAGACCATGGGCGCTATAACACGCTGCCCATGGCCTTGATCAACGCCGGGTCACGCGCATAAATATCCGGCGCGTACACCAACTCACCCTGGCGATCCACTTCTACCGTCCAATACCCCAACAGCACCGGTACCGGCGTGGCCAACCTGAATTCATGGGTTTCGCCGGTCGCCAGCAGCTCATCGGTGCGAGTGCGTTCGGCCGGCGTTACCAGCAGGTCGCGCAATAACAACGGTTGCTCGACCCGCACGCATCCCGAACTGAACGCCCGCGGCCCCTTGGTGAACAAGGGTTGGCTGGGGGTGTCGTGCAGATATACGGAATACGGATTGGGGAAACGCATCACAATCTTGCCCAGCGGGTTACGCGGGCCGGCCTGCTGGCGCAGCAGGATATTGCCGGGGCGCGCCCAGTCGACCTGGTCGGGGGTCAACGGGTGACCTTCGGCGTCGAGCACTTGCAGGTTTTGCTGGCGCAGGTATTCAGGGTTGAGGCGGATGGCCGGCAGTTTGTCCTCGCGCATGATGGTCGGCGGGATGGTCCAGGTGGGGTTGAGGGTCAGCCGGGTGATGCGCGACTTGAGCAACGGCGTCTGGCGTTCGGCCCGGCCCACTTGCAGGCGGGTTTGCCACACTGGGATGCCGCTCTGGTACACGCTCAGTTGCGCGGCGGCCACATTGACCACGACGCCTTCAGGCTCCAGGTCCTGGGCCAGCCAGCGGAAGCGCTCCAGGTTGATGCGCAGTTGTTCACGACGCATCGCCGGGCTGATATTGAGTTCGGCCACGGTGCCGGCGCCGATCACGCCGTCGGCCTGCAACGAGTGGCTGAGCTGGAAGGCCTTCACCGCCTTGACCAGTTCGCCCTGGTACTGCTTGCCGTTGCCGCTGGGTAACTGGGCCAGGTAGCCGCCGCTGTGCAGGCGCCGCGCCAGTTCCGGCACGCGAGGGTCATTCATCCCAGGACGCAACAACGTGCCCTCGGCGACCGGGTCCCAATGGGGCAGCGGTTGCTGGCGCACGCCGGCATAGGCATTGCGCAGGCTGCGGTACAAATCGGCGCTGGGCCGGGCCTGATCGAAGGCTTGGGCCATGTCGTGCAGGCCGGTGGCGGCGAACGCCAGTACCTCGGTATTCGGGTCGCCACTGGGTGGCTGGGAGTGCCAGAGGGGCTCAAAACGCGATTGCTGCAGGCGCCCGTAGTGCAAATCCTGCAGAGCTTGCAGGTACTGCTGGCTGTTGGCGATATCGCTGCACAGCACGTTGGCCGTGGCATCCGCCGCAGGCAAGCTATAGTGGGTGGGGTCCAGGCCATCGTCGGCAAGCATCAGCAACTGGGCATGCAAGGCTTGCCGGCGTTCGTCAGCCGCCCATAGCGGGGCATCGCCCTGCTGCTGGTAAAAGGTTTGCAGGCGCGCCAACGCGGCGGCATCGATACGCGGCGCAAGGTGCGGGCAGACACTGGTCAACTGCGCCAAGGCCTGTTGCAGCGGCGCGAGCGCGACCGGTGCAGGGGTGGTGACGGGCAGTGGTTCTAACGGCAGCGTTTCGGCTGTAGCGACCAATGGTGCAACGAGCAGGCAAATGCTCAAGTAACATGCGTGTTTTTTGAACAATTGACTTAGCTCCACTCCACAGCGGGGACTCGACTGTAGATGCTGACTTTTATACGCAGGCGCAGGCTAACCAGCCTGGGCTTGATCACCGGGTGCCTGGCTTTATTGAGCAATGTTGCGCTCGCCGCCAATGGCACCTCTCTTTCCCTGTATAGCAGCCTGGCGCGCTCTGCTCCAGAACTCAATCCCACCGTCCTCAAAAGCGCCCTGAGCGCCGTGCAGTGCGCGGTCAATAACGGCGAGGAACGTTCCGATCGCCTAGCGGTTATTGACTACTCCCAGCCCTCGACCGCCCGTCGCCTGTGGATCTTCGACTTGCGCAAAAAGACCTTGGTATTGCGCGACCTGGTGGCCCACGGTGCCAAGTCCGGGGAAAACTTCGCCACCCAGTTCTCCAATCTCGAAGGCAGCCACCAGTCGAGCCTGGGGTTGTTCCGCACCCAGGAAAGCTACCTGGGCGCCCATGGCTACTCGCTGCGCATGGATGGCTTGGAGCCGGGCTTCAATGACCAGGCCCGCGACCGCGCCATCGTGATTCATGCCGCCGATTACGTCAGCCCGTTGTGGAGCAAGCGCGAAGGCCGCATTGGCCGCAGCCAGGGTTGCCCGGCCGTGCGCCCGCAGGTCGCCCGCCAAGTGGTGGACAAGCTCAAGGACGGGCAGTTCATGTTTTCGTGGTACCCCGACCAGCGCTGGCTGAAGTCATCGACCTACCTCAATTGCAAACCCCAACAGGTGGCGAGTAGTCGTACAATCCGTGGCGGATAGCCTGTCCCCATAGATAAAAGAGAGCGTCGCATGCTTCTACACACCTCCACCTGGATCGAAATCGGGCAGTTCCTGGAGCGCAGCCGCACGGTGGTGATTCCCATCGGCTCCAACGAGCAACATGGACCCACTGGCCTGTTGGGCACTGACTGGATGTGCCCGGAAATCATCGCTCATGAGGCACAGAAGCACGCCGATATTCTCGTCGGCCCGACCTTCAATATCGGCATGGCCCAACACCACCTGGGCTTTCCCGGCACCATCTCCCTGCGCCCTTCCACCTTTATCGCTGCGATTGGCGACTGGGTGCGTTCGCTGGCCGGGCATGGTTTCGAAAAGATCCTGTTCCTCAACGGCCACGGCGGCAATATCGCCACGATTGAAGCGGCGTTCTCAGAGCTGTACGCCGAAGCCAGCTTCGCCCGCCGCCCTGCCGGGTTCGCGCTGAAGCTGGTGAACTGGTGGGATCTGGAGGGCGTCACTGACCTGGCCCAGCGTCAATTCCCGGTCGGGCATGGCAGCCACGCCACGCCGTCGGAAATTGCCGTGACGCAGTGGGCGTATCCGGACTCGATCAAGTCTGCCGAGTACTCACCGCAAATCGCCAACACCGGCCCGATTCGCGAAGCCCTGGACTTCCGTGCGCGCTTCCCTGACGGCCGCATGGGCTCGGACCCGGCGTTGGCCACCGTGGAGAAAGGCGGTGAGTTGGTGGCGTTGGCGGCGCAAGGGCTGGTCAAGACCGTCGACAGCTTCAGCAACGAAGCCAAACCCTGAGCCAAATGGGGCCAATACCCTGTAGGAGCGAGCTTGCTCGCGAAAGACGTCAACCATAACGCGCGCTACCTGAATAAACGCGGCGCCTATGAGTTTTTCGCGAGCAAGCTCGCTCCTACAGGGTGGGTTTGCGTTGTGCCTGGGTTTATTTGCAATCCTGGGCGGCCTGCTCAAGCCGTGACGGCTTGATCGCCGAAGCCAGCGGCTTGCGCTCATACAGGAACACCTTGGTGCCGTCCTGGGACTTGTAGGCCTCCAGCACATCATCGGCGGCAATCTTGCTGGTCAACAGCACCTTGGCGTGGCGCGAGTTCTGGGTAACGGTCGAGGTGATGCCATGCTTTTCCAGCTTGGGCAATACGCATTGCACATAGCCGTCGGGGGTCTTGTTGGTTTGCAGGGTCAGCGATGGGGCATTGGGCGCCGTGATACAACCGGTCAGCAGCAACGAAGCACAAGCCAGGGCCGGGGCGAAGAAAGAGCGCATATTCATTCCTGAAAATAACCAAATAGGGTTCACAACCATTCGCGGGTCAACCTGCGCGAACCAGGGCCTTGAGCGACGCATCGAACTGCTTCAGGGCATCTTGCTGTACATCGCGTTGTTGCTCGATCAGTGCAGCAATCTCCGGGGCCGCCTTGTCGTGCACCCACACGGACGGCACGTGCTTGTCCACCGAGCCTTCGGCCTTGGCGATAAACTGCAGGTTCGCATCAAAGAAGCGTGCGACAAAGCGCGCCTCGACCCGGTCATTACGCTGGGTGAGCAATTGGTTATGGGTATCGAGCACCACCACCACATCCGGGTGCGCCTGCACCAGGGCATCCAGGCTGCTATAGACCGTCACCGAGGCAAAAGTGCCCTGCAACGAGTGCATCAACCAGTCGATCGCCAGTTCCGGGTCGGAGCTGTTGACGAACGCCTCGCGAATCCGCCCATCCAGCGCATCCTTGGCGCCGTTCAGTGCCATGGCGTGGTAGCGTTCGAGGTAGCTGAGGTTGTCGCGGGTGTTTTCACTGAACAACACCCCCACCGACTGGGCACGCTGCAGGGAGTCTACGCTACCCACCAGGGGCAGCAAATGGCCTGTACGCACTTGATCGGCCATCGCCGGGGTGGTCATGACCGCGGTGCCCAGCATCAGGGCCATCAAAGCCAACTGGATAATCGTCCTCATCGCGCATTTTCCTTGGGCTGCGTCTCGATGTGCCGATTCTGCGCGTTTGGCGAAAAAACAGAACTTGTGATCCTTGATGGTGACTATCATTTGAACCGATAGTGTCAGGCCGCCCATAAAATCTATAAGGACCCCGCCATGAAGCCCTACCAGAAAATCTTCGATCGTATCCGCGAGGCAGTACTGCCAGAGTTTCGCGAGCGGGTCGCCGACTACCTGGTCGAGTACGAAACCGTGCTGCTGGACTCAAACGCCGACGCCGCAAAAGGCAGCGCCAGCGCCGAGCAACTGCGCGGCTACTTGCGCGGTTTGAACACCATGCGCGTGCTGGGCATGGCTGATTGGGAAGACCTCGACCGGCGTGTCGCCCAGCAGGCAGAGCTAGAGCGCGGGCCGTCGCAGCTCGACCCACTCCCGCACTGACGGCCGCTGCCACTGGCGTTGCGCGTAGGCCACCAGCTGCGTGGGTACGGCGTCACCATTGAGGATCAGGCGATTGAGCATCACCGCCAGGTCCACATCGGCAATCGACCACTGGCCGCACAGGTACTCGCGGTTATCCGCCAGCAACGCTTGCGCCGCGCTGATCAACTTGGTCGCGGCGGCTTGAGCGTCTGCTGACAACGGCGGCCTCTTCTGCCCACAGAACACCACCAGCGTCGAGCGCTCCTGGCGAATCGGCAGCAGGTCGCTGCGTAGCCACGCCTGGACCTGTCGCGCCCTCGCCCGCTGCTGCACATCCGCCGGGTACACGCTGGTCTCGGGGTAGGCCTGGTCCAGGTACTCGGTGATGGCCGAAGACTCCGACAGCGCAAAATCACCATCTACCAGAGTCGGCACTCGCTGGGTCAGGGAGCGTTGGGCGAAATCTGCCGCTTGGTTCTGCCGGGCATCGAGGTCCAGGGTGAGGGTCTCGAACGCCAGGCCTTTTTCGCGCAAGGCGACAAACACCGACATGGCATAAGGGCTGGTAAACAGCGAATCAACGTAGAGGTGCAGCGGGCCTTGGCTCATGGGCAATCTCCTGGGATGAGCCATCACGCTACGAGATCCGGGCCGATAAAGACAATGCAGGGTTTTTATGGGGGCATTCCTGGCGGGAATAGCGCGGGTAGTGGCAATATTATGGCTACCGCTGATTTTCAAGGAAGGAACAGCACATGAAACAAGCAGTTGTGGTTATCCACGGCATCGGCGAGCAGCGCCCAATGGACACCTTGCGCGGCTTTGTCGAAGCGATGATCCCCACGGACACCCCCGATGGCAAACCTCTGTACTGGAGCAAGCCGGATCGGCTGTCGCGCAACTTCGACCTGCGCGTACTGAAGTCCTCGGGCCGCACCTCGACGGATTTCTATGAGTACTACTGGGCCCACAAGATGCAGGGCACCAAGCTCGGCCATCTGCTGGGCTGGCTGTGGGACATCTTCAAGCGCCCGCGGCGCGACATTCCCGACGCCATCGTGCCGATCTGGCGTAGCACGCGCTGGACGGTGTTGGCGTTACTGCTATTGATTGCCAGCGGCGCACTGGCCGCAGCCTGGGGTCAGTTGCCCGCCAACGACAACCCCTTCGCGCTGATCCCCCTGCTGCTCGCGGCCATGGGACTGGGGCTGCGCTATTCGGCGCTGGCGTACCTGGGAGATGCCGCACGCTACTTAAGCCCCAACCCGCAGAACGTGAGGGTGCGCGAGCAGATCCGTGCCGATGGTGTCGACCTCCTGCGTGCGCTGCACAACCAGGGTGACTACGAGCGCATCATCGTCGTGGGCCACAGTTTGGGCAGCGTGATTGCCTACGACATCGTCGGCTACCTCTGGCATGAATACCACGACCAACTGACCCAACTGAACCCCAGCAACCGTGAGCTGGCGGCCCGTTATGCCAACCGCGAACCGCTGCAACCGGTGGTCAAGGAGGCCCTGCCCGCCGCTGGCGCCTTACTGGACGGCAGCCTGGGCAGCCTGTTGAATTTTCGTCAGCAACAGGCCGAGGCATTCGTCGAACAGCGCGGCCTGGGCAACCCCTGGCGCATCACCGACCTGGTCACGGTCGGCAGCCCGATGGCCCACGCCAGCCTGTTGCTGGGCCGCAGCGTCAGTGACTTCCAGCAGCGCATGGAGCGCCGCGAAGCCCCGGCCTGCCCGCCTACCGAAGACACCCAAGGCTACGGCTACAACGCCCGCCAACCGCTGATGCTCGGCCAAAAGCCCTTCACCCCGCACTACCTGCACCACGCCGCAGCCTTTGCCGTCACGCGCTGGACCAACCTGTACTTCCCTGCTCCCTTCGGCGTATTCGGCGACATCGTCGGCGGCCCGGTCAAGCCGGTGATGGGCGGCGGCGTGCTGGACTTGCCGGTGACCGTGGGCAATGGCAAAGGCTGGCTGGCCAGATCCTGGCTCAGCCACACCCATTACTGGAGCGAACGCGGCGGTACACAGGGTTACCTCAGTGCACTGGGCAAGGATGAACAGGCGATCACCCAAGGCCCGCGCCCTTCGGCCACTGAAGCATTGCGGTGGGCAATTGACCTTAAGGGGGTGCGGCGGTTTCGACGTGTTGGCGCCCAGCAAAGCCTGGCGCCAGAACATGCCTAACCGGCGAAGCCACCGGCCTTGAGGAAGGCGAGCTCTTCATCGGTGCTCGCCCTGCCCAACACCCCATTGCGATGCGGAAACCGCCCGAACCGCTCAATGATATCGGCATGCTCCTTGGCCCAGTGATAGGTGCTGTTATCCAACTGCCGGTTCAGGGCCAGAGACCGTTGCTGGTCCTGTGGGTCTTCCGAATGTTCAAAAGGCAAATAGCAGAACGCGCGCAACTGAGGTTCAACCTGTTGATCCAACCCCGCGTCCACCATCTTTCGCGCATACAACCGGGCCAGCGGGTCGGTGGCGAACATGTGCGCCGTGCCGCGAAAGGCGTTGCGCGGGTACTGGTCCAGCAGGATCAGTAGCGCCAGCGCGCCATCCGCCGTGGTCAACCAGTCTTCGAGTTCACGCCGCGCCGCCTGCATATGGGTGGCGTGGAAGCTGTCACGAAAGGCTGTATCGAACGCCTCGTCCTTGGCAAACCAACGCTTGGGCCCCGCCTGTTTCCAGAACGCGATTACGGCTTCGGCCGATTGTGGGGTCATGCTTGTCATCAGCGCCTCGCTTAATGTTATAGAATAACGTCAATATTGTGCCTGCGTGTGATCCTCAACTTATGACTGACGCTATGACTTTACGCAAACGCCTGTTGTCCATCGATGCCCTGCGCGGCCTGGTGATCCTGTTCATGTTGCTGGACCACGTGCGGGAAACCTTCTTGCTGCACCGCCAGGTCAGCGACCCCATGAGCATTGACAGCACCGAGCCAGCGTTGTTTTTCAGCCGCACCCTCGCCCACCTGTGTGCGCCGGTGTTTGTGCTGCTTACCGGATTGTCGGCGTGGCTGTATGGCCAGAAATATCAGGGCCGTCGCGACGTGTCGGCATTTTTGTTCAAGCGCGGGCTGTTCCTGGTGGTGCTGGAGTTCACCCTGGTCAACTTCGCGTGGACCTTCCAACTGCCGCCCAGCGTGATCTATATGCAAGTGATCTGGGCCATCGGCATCAGCATGATCGCCCTTGCCGCGCTGGTCTGGCTGCCGCGTGCCTGGCTGATCGGCGTGGCGCTGGTGATTATCGCCGGGCACAACCTGTTGGATGGGCTGCACTTTGCAGCGGGTTCGATGTGGCATGTGCCGTGGACGATCTTGCATGAACGCAACTGGATTGAAGTGTCTGACAACCTGCGCCTGCGCACCACCTACCCGGTACTGCCATGGATCGGTGTGATTGCCCTGGGCTACGGCCTCGGGCCATGGTTTGCCAATGCCACGCTGCCGGCTGTGCGGCAGCGTTATTTGCTGATCGCGGGGGTGGGCGCGTTGGTGGGTTTTGGGCTGTTGCGCGCGCTTAATGGCTACGGCGAGCAGCCTTGGCAGGTGTATGACAGCGGCGTGCTGACGCTGATGAGCTTTTTCAACATCACCAAGTACCCGCCTTCGCTGTTGTTCCTGGCGTTGACCCTGGGGATTGGCTTGCTGTTGCTGCTGGCATTTGAACGCGCCGGGCATAAGCGCTGGATCGGCGTGCTGGCAGTGTTCGGCGCGGCGCCGATGTTCTTTTATCTGTTGCACCTCTACGTATTGAAAATCCTCTATGTCGCCTGCGTTGCGCTGTTTGGCCTCAACCATGGCAATTATTTTGGCTTCGACGGTATCGGTGCGGTGTGGTTGGCAGCGCTGCTGTTGCCGATTGCCCTGTACTTGCCGGTGCGCTGGTTCGCCGGCCTGAAAGCCCGGCGGCGCGACCTGGCGTGGCTCAAATACCTCTGACCTGATGCTGGCAACTGTGGGAGCGGGCTTGCTCGCGAAGGCGGTGCGTCAGCCACTGCTGCTGTGACTGAAAGACCGCCTTCGCGAGCAAGCCCGCTCCCACAGTTTTAACCGCGCCGGGCTCAGGAATCAGGCCAGTTCGGCACGCAGTTGGCGAGCGGCGGTGACCATATGAATGAGCGCCGCCTCGGTCTCCGGCCAGCCGCGCGTCTTCAAGCCGCAATCAGGGTTCACCCATAGACGCTCTGCCGGAATCCGCTTGGCGGCCTTGCGCAGCAAATTGGCCATTTCCGAGGCATCCGGCACCCGTGGCGAGTGGATGTCGTAGACCCCCGGGCCGATCTCATTCGGGTAGGCGAAGGCTTCGAACGCGTCGAGCAGCTCCATGTCCGAGCGTGAGGTTTCGATGGTGATCACGTCGGCATCCATGGCGGCGATGGACTCGATCACGTCGTTGAATTCGCTGTAGCACATGTGGGTGTGGATCTGGGTTTCATCGCCCACGCCACTGGCGCACAGGCGGAACACTTCGGTGGCCCAGTCCAGGTAGTGCTGCCACTGCGCCTGGCGCAACGGCAAGCCTTCACGAAAGGCCGCTTCGTCGATCTGCACGATCTTGATGCCGGCCGCTTCCAGGTCCACCACTTCGTCACGAATCGCCAGGGCCAGTTGCCGGGCCTGCATTTCGCGGCTCAGGTCTTCCCGTGGGAACGACCACATCAGCATGGTCACCGGGCCTGTGAGCATGCCCTTCATCACTTTGTCGGTGAGCCCTTGGGCATAGCGAATCCACTCCACGGTCATGGCTTTCGGGCGGCTCAAGTCGCCGACAATCACCGCGGGTTTCACACAGCGCGAACCATAGCTCTGCACCCAGCCAAACCGGGTAAACACGTAGCCATCCAGTTGCTCGGCAAAGTACTCGACCATGTCGTTACGCTCGGCTTCACCATGCACCAGCACATCCAGCCCAAGATTTTCCTGCACCTCAACCGCATGCTTGATCTCACTGTGCATGGCTTCGATGTATTCGGCTTGGCTCAACTTGCCAGCCTTATACGACTGGCGCGCCAGGCGGATCGAAGCGGTCTGTGGGAACGAGCCGATGGTGGTGGTCGGGAACAGTGGCAGGTTAAGCCCGGCCCGCTGTTTTTCGATGCGCTGGGCAAATGGCGACTGACGCTGGCTATCCTGGGCAGTGATGGCGGCGACACGGGCCTGAACAGCGGGTTTATGGATACGTGACGATGCAGCACGAGCCCCCTGCACGGCGCGGCTTTCGGCCAGGGCGGCGAGTACGTCAGGTGCTGACGGCTGGTCAACCGCCTTGGCCAGTAGCGCCACTTCCGCGCACTTTTGTACGGCAAAGGCCAGCCAGCTTTTCAGTTCGGCATCCAACTGATCTTCCCGCTCAAGATCCACCGGGCTGTGCAGCAGCGAGCAGGACGGCGCGACCCACAGGCGATCGCCCAATTTCTCATGGGCATGCTGCAAGGTAGCCAGGGCTTTTTCCAGGTCGCAGCGCCACACGTTTCGGCCGTTGACCACACCCAGGGACAGCACCTTGTACGCTGGCAGGCGGTCGAGGATCGTCGGGTACTGGTCCGGCGCACGCACCAGGTCGATATGCAAGCCATCCACCGGCAGGTTCGCGGCCAGGCCGAGGTTTTCTTCCAGGCCACCGAAGTAAGTGGCCACCAATTTTTTCAGCGGGTCGCGCTGGATCAGGTTATAGGCGCGCTCAAAAGCGTTCTTCCACTCCTGGGGCAGATCAAGCGCCAGGATCGGCTCGTCGATCTGCACCCACTCCACGCCCAATTCGGCCAGGCGCTGGAAGATCTGGCCATACAACGGCAGCAGTCGTTCGAGCAGGTCGAGCTTGTCGAAGTCAGCGCCCTTGGCCTTGCCCAGCCACAAGTAGGTCAGCGGGCCGATCACCACGGGCTTGACGCGGTGCCCCAAATCGAGGGCTTCCTGGACCTCTTCGAACAGTTGGTCCCACGCCAGGTGGAATTGCTGATCGACGCTGAACTCCGGCACCAGATAGTGATAGTTGGTATCGAACCACTTGGTCATCTCCTGGGCATGGGCACCGCCGCAGCAGCTGTCGCTGACGCCACGGGCCATGGCGAACAAGGTATGCAGAGTGGCCTGGCCATCGGCCGGGCGGAACCGCTCAGGGACCACGCCGAACATCAGCGAGTGGGTCAGCACCTGGTCGTACCAGGCAAAATCACCCACCGGCAACAGTTCGATGCCGGCTTGCTGTTGAAGCGCCCAGTGGGTGCTGCGCAAATCACGGCCAACAGCGCGCAGGCCGGCTTCGTCGAGCTCACCCTTCCAGAACGCTTCCTGCGCTTTTTTCAGTTCACGATCGCGTCCAATGCGTGGAAACCCGAGGGAATGAGCGACTGCCATGACTTACAACTCCGATGGTGTGATTGATGGCGGTTATTGTCGGCAGAGGGGTGTCTTGAGACAAACTCATTTTGTTCTAGATCATCACAAGATTTACTCATGTTTAGGTGGGCAGGATATTGGCGGCGCTACTGCGGGGTTTGTGTTGCCAGGGCGGCCGTCATCGCGGCCTCGCTTAGGCTCGAGCGCTCCCACAGTTTGGGCGGGGTGGTTCTTATGAACGGTCATACTTACGCCCTATGCTTAACGTGGCGCGCAAAAACCGCCGGCTAACCTTTCGATCTGTTCCAAGTGCGGGCACAATGCGTGTCCTTTTTTGGCAGGCACCGCCGCAGGCTCTCAAAAATGATCAAAACGCCGTACTACCTCATCGATAAACAGAAGCTTCTGGTCAACATGCAGAAGATTGCCTACGTGCGCGAACAGTCTGGCGCCAAGGCTCTGCTGGCGCTCAAGTGCTTTGCCACCTGGTCGGTGTTCGACTTGATGCAGCAATACATGGACGGCACCACCTCGTCGTCGCTGTATGAACTCAAGCTCGGTCGCCAGAAGTTCGAAGGTGAAGCGCACGCCTACAGCGTGGCCTGGGCCGACGATGAAATCGAAGAGATGCTGGAGAACTGCGACAAGATCATCTTCAACTCCATCAGCCAACTGCAGCGTTTTGCCGAACGCAGCGAAGGCAAGACCCGCGGCCTGCGTGTGAACCCGCAGGTGAGCAGCTCTGACTACCTGCTGGCCGACCCGGCGCGCCCGTTCAGCCGCCTGGGCGAATGGGATCCGGTGAAGATCGATGGCGTGATCGATCAGATTTCCGGCTTCATGTTCCACAACAACTGCGAGAACGGCGACTTCAGCCTGTTCGACAAGATGCTCGGCACCATCGAAGAACGCTTCGGTGCGCTGTTGCACAAGGTCAAGTGGGTCAGCCTCGGCGGCGGCATCCATTTCACCGGTGAAGGCTATGCACTGGATGCGTTCTGCGCACGGCTCAAAGCCTTCTCCGAGAAGTACGGCGTGCAGGTCTACCTGGAACCCGGCGAAGCGGCGATCACCAACAGCGCCTCCCTGGAAGTCACCGTGCTCGACACCCTCTACAACGGCAAGAATCTCGCCGTGGTAGACAGCTCCATCGAAGCCCACCTGCTGGACCTGCTGATCTACCGCCTCAACGCCAAACTGGCGCCGAGCGAGGGTGAACACACCTACATGGTGTGCGGCAAATCCTGCCTGGCTGGAGACATCTTCGGCGAGTATCAATTTGATCGTCCGCTGGCCATCGGCGATCGGCTGTCGTTCATCGACACCGCAGGCTACACCATGGTCAAGAAAAACTGGTTCAACGGCCTGAAAATGCCGTCCATCGTAGTGAAACAACTCGACGGTACAGTCGAGGTGGTTCGTGAATTTGGTTACGACGACTACCTGTCCAGCCTGTCCTGAGCTGGCGGATAAAGGAGAGATAAAGCAATTGAAAAAGAACGTTCTTATCATTGGTGCAGGAGGTGTCGCCAAGGTGGTGGCCCACAAGTGCGCGCAGCACAACGACGAACTCGGTCGTATTGCTATCGCGTCGCGCAACATCTCCAAATGCCAGGCCATCATCGACAGCGTCAAGGCCAAGGGTAGCCTCAAGGTTCCCGCCGATATCCAAGCCTTCGCGCTGAACGCCCTGGACGTGGAAGCGACCAAGGCCCTGATCCGCGAGACCGAATCGCAGATCGTCATCAACGTCGGCTCCGCGTTCCTCAACATGTCGGTATTGCGTGCCTGCATCGACACGGGCGTGGCTTACCTCGACACTGCCATCCACGAAGAGCCGGGCAAGGTCTGCGAGACCCCGCCGTGGTACGGCAACTACGAGTGGAACCACCTGCAAGAGTGCAAACAGAAGAACATCACCGCCATCCTTGGCGTGGGCTTCGACCCAGGTGTCGTCAACGCGTATGCCGCGCTGGCGCAGCAACAGCATTTCGACCGCATTGATTCGATCGACATTCTCGACGTCAATGCCGGCTCCCATGGCAAATACTTCGCCACCAATTTCGATCCGGAAATCAACTTCCGCGAATTCACCGGGCAGGTGTGGAGCTGGCAGAACAGCCAGTGGACCAGCAACACCATGTTCGAAGTCAAACGCACCGACGACCTGCCGGTAGTCGGCTCGCAGAACCTCTACCTCACCGGCCACGATGAAGTGCACTCGCTGTCGAAAAACCTCGACGTGCCCAACGTGCGTTTCTGGATGAGCTTCGGCGAACACTACATCAACGTGTTCACCGTGCTGAAAAACCTCGGCCTGCTCTCCGAACAGCCGGTCAAGACCGCCGAAGGCCTGGAAGTGGTGCCGTTGAAAGTGGTCAAGGCCGTGCTGCCCGACCCGTCTTCGCTTGCGCCTGGCTACACCGGCAAGACCTGCATCGGTGACCTGGTCAAAGGCACCAAGAATGGCCAGCCGCGTGAGATGTTCATCTATAACGTGGCTGATCACGAAGAGGCCTATGCCGAGACCGACAGCCAGGGCATCTCCTACACCGCAGGCGTACCACCGGTAGCCGCTGCGCTGCTGGTTGCGCGTGGCGAGTGGGATGTCAAGCACATGGCCAACGTCGAGGAACTGCCGGCTGAGCCGTTCCTCAAGGCGCTGGATGTGATGGGCTTGCCGACTCGGATCAAAGACGAGCACGGTGATCGGGCCTGGGATGCGACGGCCTGATAGGCCATAGCTGACCGAGCAAAAGAATGCGCCCCCAGGGGCGCATTTTTTGTTTGGGCTCACCCACAGTTCAAAGAACAATACAGATTCAAAATGTGGGAGATTCTATATTTGCCCACAGAATCAGCGCCTGGCACCGATCCCCTGTGGGAGCGGGCTTGCTCGCGAAGGCGGTGTGTCAGTCTCTGAGTCTCCAACTGAACCACCGCTATCGCAGGCAAGCCAGCTCCCACACTCGTTTTGTATTGCCCACAGAATCAGCGCCTGGCACCGATCACTTGTGGGAGCGGGCTTGCTCGCGAAGGCGGTGTGTCAGTCAATAATTCTTCAACCAAACCACCGCCATCGCAGGCAAGCCAGCTCCCACAATGAGTCGCCGGTGTATCTGGGGCTTCGGCTCACTCCAGGTTCGGCGCCGAATTATTCCGCGCCCTTGAGCACTGCAACAGCACAGGGGCTCACATTGGCGCAGGCGTGGCCTGGTATAGCTTGTTGGATAGGTTGAACGTTCGTTAAATCGCCAAGCACTCTTGCAACTGTCAATTCCAACAGGTTACCGCCTAGGAGAATGCCGTTAGTCTGAGCGAGCCAGTCATCGATTGGCTCACCCATTCACCATGTGCGAAAGGAATCGTCCATGAAACGGCAAATCTCTTCAAACACCCTCACGGCACGCTTGGCTGGCCTGGTCTATAGCACCTGCTGCTACCTGGTGTTCTTATTCACCCTGCTGTACATGATGGGCTTCGTAGGGGCTGTGGTCGTGCCCAAACACATCGACTCCGGCGCGCGCATCGACTGGGCGCTGGCACTCATGATCAATGCGTCACTGATCATTGTGTTTGGTGTCCAGCACAGCAGCATGGCGCGTAAACGCTTCAAGCGCTGGCTGGCAGTCTTCGCCCCGGCAGCGGTGGAGCGTTCCAGCTATGTGCTGCTCTCCAGCCTGATGCTCGCGCTGCTGTTCTGGCAGTGGCGGCCTATTACGCACACCGTTTGGGCGGTTGACGCCGCCTGGGCCAAGGCACTGCTGACCGGCCTGTTCTGGCTGGGCTGGGGCATCGTGGTGCTGGCAACTTTCTTGATCAGTCACTTCGAGTTGTTCGGGCTGAAGCAGGCCATTGATCGCTGGCGCAACGCCCCACCCTCAGGCCTGACATTCCGGACGCCGCTGCTCTACAAAGTCGTGCGTCATCCGCTGTACCTGGGCTTCCTGATCGCCTTTTGGGCAACGCCGCATATGACCGTGGGGCATCTGCTGTTTGCGCTGGGGATGTCGGTGTATCTCTTCATCGGCGCCCGTTTCGAAGAACGGGATTTGGTGGCGCTGTTTGGTGAGCGGTATCGGCGTTATCAGCGTGAGGTGGGCATGGTCGTGCCACGTCTCAACAGGCCCCGTCGTTAGCGCTCGAGTGTGTCGCACGCTCTGCGTGGGAATGCACTCAAATCCAGGGCATATATTTCATCGGTAGCTGCTGCGCTGCTGGTTGCGTGTAACGAGTGGAACACGAAGTACATGTCCAACGTCAAAGAGCTGCCGGCCGAGCCACTCCTCCCAACGCTGGATGTGACGGGCTTGCCGACTCGAATTAGAAACAGAAATGGCGATCGGGCTTAGGATGCAATCGCCTGCAAGCGATAGCTGACAGAGCAAAAAATGCATCTGAAGGGGCACACTTTTAGTTTGGGCGAGCATCGACCTCGAAATCAACGAAGGTAAAAAAAAGCGATTTGATAATCCGAGATACTATTTTGGTATCATCGGATATTCGCCATCAACCCACCACATAAACAAGGATGTTGATCAATGACTCCTCGCCCATTCAATCCCCTGGCGCTTGCTGCTCTTTTTATAGGTTTAGCAGGCTGTAAAATGGCGCCACCTCTAAATGGCTATACGCAGTATTACCAGTCGGCAAATGGATTCACACCAGAAATCATCGCGGCAGAGCGCTCAGGGCCGCCCCCCGCTGTGCCGATAATCGACCATGCCACACTAAGCACCTACGAAAACGTCGCAAGAACTTGGTTCCGTCGTGGATACGCAGCTGTTGGTAAATCCGAATTCAATTCGTCCATGCCGGTTCCTGAACAACAAGCTCTTGATCAGGCAAAGGCCATTAAGGCTGATCTAGTAATCATTATCGAACCGCAATACCAAGGCACCACGACTACCACGACGAAAGTATCCAGACCTACATCCAGCACTTCTGTTACGTCAGTCACGGCAGGCAAACTGAACGGTTCGGCAACCACCTCGACATACGGTACTACAACGGATTACGTGCCGATTACCCAGAAGCAAGTAGCCTATGGCGCACTCTACTTTGTCAAAGCACATATCATCCTTGGCGCAGCCACTATTGAACTGGATGAAGCAGAACGTCAGTCTCGTCAGACGAACTATGGCGTGAAAATCACGATGGTTTCCGATGACTCACCCGCTTTCAAAGCCGACTTACTGATCGGAGATACTATCGAGAAGCTTGATGGCCAGCGCATCAGCAGTGCGGCTCATCTATCGAGCTTGATTAATGCGAAGAAAGGTCAAGTCATCAATTTGTCCCTAACCCGCAAGGGTAAGGCTTTCGAGAAATCAATCCAACTCAACAATTGACGCTTGATCACCAGTCAGATAGCGCCTACCCATCGGCCTAGGCAGTGATCACTTCCAAGCTCTGCATTGGCACCAAAAAGTGCGCCCCGCAAGGCGTGGCGCTGTGGTGAACGCTATCGGTAGAACGACTGTGCCGCGGCTGAACAAGCCCATAGCCAACCTTAGCTTGCTCGCGAAGATCGTCAACGATGACACGGGTAACTTGGATGACCGCAGAGCCTGGGCGTTTTTCGCGAGCAAGCTCGCTCCTACAGTTCAACGAACAATGAAGATCAAAATGTGGGAGCTGGCTTGCCTGCGATGGCGCTGTGTCAGCCAGCACATACAGCACTGAAAAACCGCTATCGCAGGCAAGCCAGCTCCCACAGACGATTTGCGGCGTTAGGATATTTCCCACAGTTGTTTCAGGTTGTCGCTCGGAACTTCACTGACTAACCTCTGGGCCGTCGCTGCCAATTCAGCGGCCGGATTTGACCGTCCGACCTTGTTAACGAACTGCTACGCCCTGCACCTCTTCAGGCGTTTTTTTTGTGCCTGAGGTATTGTGTCGCGGCAGTTGTGCGCGGGATACCTTCGGGTATGCCGGGTTCGTTGACAACCGGTCGGTCAACCCGCGTACAGCTGCCACCCTCTTCGCTTGACCGCGAACGCTGGCGGCTCCACTTGTCGACGGAGCTTCACCATGATCAAAGACACCCCAAATCCCCCAGAAACGCTCTTCACCGTACGCCCCGAGCTAGGCACAGAAACATTGTTGGTCAATGCATCCCAGGATCTAGCCTCCATCAGTGACATCGCTGCTCATCTAGCCTTTGAAATCGACGGTACCCAACGCAACGTAGCGCTGGGCATCTGCCGCATGCTCGAAGGTGTGCAGTTGCTCGTGGACAAGGCGCTGGATGACACCCACCCAGCCACTTGACCTGATGCTCGCGCCGCGCCCTTACCCACTGTAGGAGCGAGCTTGCTCGCGAAGATCGTCAACGATGACGCGGGCAACCTGGGTGACCGCAGGGCCTGGAAGTTTTTCGCGAGCAAGCTCGCTCCTACAGTGGGGTAAGGTCTCGGACGTTTCCCACAGCTGTTTCAGGTTGTCGCTCGGAACTTCACTGACTAACCTCTGGGCCGTCGCTGCCAATTCAGCGGCCGGATTTGACCGTCCGACTCCCAACTGCATCTGTGCCACATCGAATCAGGCGTTTTCTTTACGCCTGCTGTATCGTGTCGCGGCAGCTGTACGCGGGATACCTCCGGGTATGCCGGGCTCCTTGGGACCGGTCGGTCAACCCGCGTATAGCTGCCACCCTAATTCGTTTGACCGCGAACGGTGGCAGCTCCATATCCCTTGGAGTTTCACCATGATCAAAGACAGCCCCAACCCACCAGAACAACTCTTCAATGTGCGCCCCGGCCTAGGCACCGAAACCCTGCTGATCAACGCCTCCCAGGATCTAGCCTCCATCAGTGACATCGCTACTCATCTAGCCTTTGAGATCGACGGTAGCCAACGCAACGTAGCGCTGGGCATCTGCCGCATGCTCGAAGGTGTGCAGTTGCTCGTGGACAAGGCGCTGGATGACACCCACCCAGCCACTTGACCTGATGCTCGCGCCGCGCCCTTACCCACTGTAGGAGCGAGCTTGCTCGCGAAGATCGTCAACGATGACGCGGGCAACCTGGATGACCGCAGAGCCTGGGCGTTTTTCGCGAGCAAGCTCGCTCCTACAGTGATCGATGGCACTGAAAAACCGCTATCGCATGCAAGCCAGCTCCCACAAGAACAATCTCAAAAAACCGACCACCCAATCCGCTCACTCAACAATTCCAACGCCTTCATCCCCGCCAGCGAATTACCCGCTGCGTTCAGCTCCGGCGACCACACGCACACTGTGAACTGCCCCGGCACTACCGCGACGATCCCGCCGCCGACCCCGCTCTTGCCCGGCAGGCCCACGCGGTAGGCAAAATTGCCCGCTTCGTCATACAGCCCGCTGGTGGCCATGATCGAGTTCACTTGCTTGGTCTGGCGCGCCGTCAGCACTTGCTCGCCACTGTGGGCACTCACGCCTTCGTTGGCCAGAAAGCTGAACGCTCGGGCCAGGTCCAGGCAGCTCATCTGCAACGCGCAATAGTTGAAGTAGCTGTGCAGCACTGCGTCCACATCGTTATGAAAATTGCCGAACGACTTCATCAGGTAGGCCATGGCCGCATTGCGCGCACCGTGCTGGGCTTCCGATTCGGCCACGACGCTGTTGACCAGGATCTGCGGGTTGCCCGACAGGCGCCGCACAAAATCGCGCATCGACAGAATCGGCACGGCGAAGCGTGACTGGTTGATGTCGCAGATCACCAGCGCGCCAGCATTGATAAAGGGATTGCGCGGGCGTCCACGCTCGAACTCCAGTTGCACCATGGAGTTGAACGGCTGCCCCGAGGGCTCATGGCCCAGGCGTTCCCAGATGGTTTCGCCACCATGGTCGATAGCCTGCACCAGGCTGAAGACCTTGGAAATGCTCTGCACCGAAAACAGCGTGTCGGCATCACCGGCGCAGTAGGCCGTGCCGTCGTTGCCGTAGACCGCGATGCCGAGTTGGTGGGCGGGCACGTCGGCCAGCGCGGGAATGTAATCGGCAACTTTGCCGAGGCCGATCAAGGGGCGCACTTCGTCGAGGATCGACTCCAGCAGCGCCTGCATAGCTTGTCCTGTCATCTTTGTTTGAATCAGTGATAAACGAGGCGCGGAGGATACTTCAGTGGGCGCGCAACACCCACACAATCTCTACCACCCGCTCGGCAACCACCACGTAGATCAGGATCAATAACAGTTGCAACGCCAAGTGATAACGCAACTTGGCCAGCCGGCGAATGCCGTCGCTGACGTTCAACAACATCAGCAGCGTCGACAGCACAATCAAGCCCCACCCCGCGACGCTGGAAGCAAACAGACCGATCAGCAAATCGTGCGGCCCCACCAGCGCGTTGGTCCCCGCCGCAAACAACAGCGCGCAGACCAACAGGTTCTTGACGTTGTCAAAAATCTGCGTGCTCAGGTCGTTTTCCAGCAACGCCAGATACCGCGTCCATAAAGTGCGCATGCTTGATTACCGAGTGGGAAGGCTCGTCAATCAAGGTAGTTCAATTGTGGACGCTGTCGAGCTTTGGCCGGGCTTAGAAATGCGCCACATCCGACACTTCTGTGTCCAGCACGTCCTGGGCCAGCGCCCAGGCGCGGTCCTTGGATTCCACCACCAGCAGCGGGTAGCCCCAGGCCTTGCCGAACGTCACGGCGAAGGGCTTGAGAGCCAGGCGCTTGGCGGCGCTGGGCTCCACCTGGATCATGCCTTTGACGTAGGCGCGCAAGGCTGCTTTGTTTTTCTTCATCCAGATAGAGGCGCGCTTGCGCTCTTCGTGGGCGTGTTCGTGATTGTTTTCATCCACGGTTTTTTCGTGCAGCAGCAAGAAGGGCTGCTCACGGGCCAACAAATGTTCGAAGGTCAGTAAGGCATCTTCCGGCCCGCCGTCGTTAGGCGCGTCGAAAAAGATTTTCACCACGGGGAAAGTCGAACTGTCGAGTCGCATGGCTAAGCTCCTTGGATGAGATTGGTTCTCATCATAGAGCGCAGGTCGCTGGACAGCATTGCGCAGAATAGCCAGAATGTTTCGCAATCCAGCCAAGGCAGTTCCCACCATGGTTCATCACCGCCTCGACCAGTACGACCCCTGCCGGGTTCGCGACGCCGCCGCCATCCCTCGCTCGATAGTGGCCGTGGGCGCCTCGAGTACCTCCGAGCGCTGGGAACATACCCCTCACCACCATCAACACGGGCAGTTGATCTACACCTTGCGCGGCGTGGTGCATTGTGTGATCGAGGCGGGTATCTGGATCGTGCCGCCGCAATGCGCGTTGTGGATTCCCGGCGGGGTGACCCACGCGGCCCGTGGCGCTGGCGAAGCGGACGTGTATTGCCTGTTGATCAACCCGGACGCCGCCCGCGCCCTGCCCCGGCAATGCTGCACACTGTCGGTGTCGCCATTGCTGCATGAGTTGATCGGCAAGGCGGTGAGTTTCCCGCAGCTCTACGACGAAGACGGCGCCCAGGGCCGGCTGGTGGCGACATTACTCGATGAGTTGGCCCAGGCCCCCATCGAAGCCCTGCATCTGCCGATGCCCCAAGACCCGCGCTTGCATCGGCTGGCCAACAGCCTATTGGCCAACCCCGGCGACAAATCCACCTTGGGCGAATGGGCCGTGCGCATCGGCATGAGCGAGCGCAGCATGACTCGCCTGCTGCTGGAAGAGATCGGCCTGAGCTTCGGTCGCTGGCGCCGGCAGTTGCATGTAATCCTTTCACTGCAACGCCTGGCCAACGGCGAGAGTGTGCAGAGCGTGGCGCTGGACCTGGGTTATGAAAATGCCAGCGGGTTTATCACCATGTTCCGCAAGGCCATGGGCCAACCGCCGGCGCGTTACCTGGCGGACCGTGCCAGTACCGTCGGGCCGCACAGCAACGCGTCAACTATCGCCTTGACGTGAGCTGTTTGGATCTAACTTGTCGAGATAACGCGCCAATACTTCGCCAGAGAATTGGGCCTCGCGAATACCACTACCCTCAAGAAACCGCACGGTGTTGCTGCGATCCCAGGAATAATTTTCTTGGTAAAGCTCAAGGATGGACTGATCTGCGTGCATCGGGTCTTTGAACATTCCAAGCAATGGGTAAAGTAATGCTTCGGGGTTGTGTTCCCACAATGCGAGCCAATTTTTATACGGGACAACCGAAAGCGTTCGGCCATAATGCTCGCCCACCCGCTCACAAAATGCTTTGAGGTCCAGATTGGTGGATTCTGGTTGGCACAGGTTAAACTTCAACCCCAGCGCTTGGGGGTCGCGGGAAATATGGGCCACCGCCTCAACCATGAAATCCACAGTGGTCAAGCCTTCCCGCATACGCTCCAGATCGGGTACCGCGCCATACGCCAGGCAGGTGCGGATAAAGCGCCCCCACCATTGGTAGTGAGCACACTCGCCAGTCACGCTATGACAGGTGGCATAACCCAACCGAAAGGTCATTAATGGCAGACCTCGGGACGCGGCCAGATCTGCGAGTTTTTCCATCACCCACTTACTCTGTACATAACCCAGGTCATCGCGAATAGCCGGTACGTTTTCGTCGATATCATCCTGTTCGTACACATGGCTCTTATGGGTGAAACGATGGCCCCAGCTATAGATTGAGATGGTCGACATCAGCATCAATGCCTTTGTCTTTTGCGCACCGCAAAAATGGAGAATTTGCTTGAGACCCTCTACGTTATCTCGCCTCATATAGCTGTAAGGCATGATGAAATTCACTGCGCTTGCCGAGTGATAGACCACATCCACGCAGCGCGCCAAATGGGTGAACACTTCTTTCCCTAAACCTAATTGCTCAGCCGCCAAGTCACTCACGTACACGTGAATGCGCTTCCAATCGCTTTCGCTGATGGGCACTTGGTAACGCTCGCTGACTTGCTGCAGCCTCACCAGCCCAGCCGGCGTATTGTCACAACGAATCGGGCAATGAATATGGGCGATTGAGGTGGTCAATAGTTGGTGCAAGAGATGAATACCGACAAACCCGGTCGCGCCAGTCAGTAAGGTATGCTCGGGACTCTTCAATTGCATCGACTCGAAGCCTGGCGCGAAACACATGTCCAGCGGGAGCGCCCCATCGGCTTCGAAAGCGTGCACACGCTCGGCCCCTTTTTCTCCATGTAAAGACTGAGTGCGTCGGTGTAATGTGGCCGCTAGATCCTCAAATACCAGATGTTCATATATGTCGCGCACCGCCACGTGAATATTGAACTGTACTGACAATTTCTCCGCCAATCCTGCCACGCCCAGGGAGTGCCCACCGACCTTCAGAAAGTTGTCTTGGGGGCCAAAATCAGCGTGACCCAACACCTCAAACCACGCCCTCGCCAACGTAACTTGTGGGCCCGGCGTAAAGCGTTGTATATCCAACGCTACGGTCGGCATCGCCTGCAATAGAGTCAACAGAGCTGGCCTGTCTATCTTGCCATTGGCATTGGCAGGTAGCCTGTCAAGGCGATGGAATAACTCGGGCACCATATAATCAGGCAAATCCATAGCAAGGCTGCGTCGCAGCTCTGCAACCAATCGCCCGCTATGCACCTGCCTGTTGCGCGGTACGACAAAAGCAACCAAGCGTTTTTGCGCTTGTGTACCGGTGTCTTGCACCACCACCGCCGCGCTGTTGATGCTCGGCTCTTTGAGCAGGCGCGTCTCTATTTCACCGGTTTCGATACGGTAGCCACGAATCTTTGTTTGCCCATCCATGCGGCCCAGAAACTGAATCCGTCCATCCGCCAACACTCGGGCCTGGTCTGCGCTGCGGTACAACCGGCACTTGAGCGTGGGTGAATAAATAAAGCGCTGCGCAGTCAACTCAGGCGCACCCAAATAACCCCGAGCAAGGCCCGGCCCGGCAATACAAAGTTCCCCCACCTCGCCAACTACGAGCTCGTTGAGGTGTTCATCCAGAATATGAATGCGGCAGTGATCTATCGCATAACCAATCGATGCAGGCCTTTGTAAGCGTTTGCTCTGAACCTCATTACGAGTGACGTAAATAGTGGTTTCGGTGGGGCCATAGCAGTCAAAAACACGATAAGGCAGATGGTCGACTTCCACGGGATGGAGTTTTTCACCGCAGGTGTAAAGACAGCTCAAGGCTAATCCTTGCGGCTGCCTGGCGTTCAGCACGTCATAAATTCTCAACGTGGGTACAAAGCCATGGGTGATCTGTTTCGCGACACAGAATGACAAGTAGTCATCGCTATTGAGCAGCGCATCCTGACCCGGAACATACAGACAGGCCCCTGCCGTCAGCGCGGACCAGATCTCAAGTTGGCAAAGATCAAACCCCACTGCGGCCATGAAACTGCAACGACTGGAAGACGTCACACCCAAATCTCGATTGTGCTGCATCATCAATTGCGCGACGCTGTGATGTTCGATCACTACACCTTTGGGCTCGCCCGTAGTGCCCGAGGTAAAAATCACATAAATCGCATCATCGCCTCGGACACCAACAGGCTGATAACTCAACACTTGACTGGAGTTCAGCAGCTCGCTGACGGTTATGACTTCGGTTGCCGGCAAGGGCTCGACATCATGGCGTTGAGTGGAAAGGATGATTGAGGCCGCGCATTGCCTGGCGATATAGGCTTTACGGTTATAGGGCAGTTGGCGGTCCATCGGAACAAACGCCGCACCGCGCTTGATGACGCCAAGGAATGCAACGATCAACTCAATGGAGCGCTCGCCCTGCACCAGCACGTAGTCACCCCGCCCGATAGTGCGGGACTGCAAAAAGGCCGCAACTTTAGAGCTTCTGTAATCCAGCTCTGCGTAAGTAAGACATTCTGTCTCGGTCACGACTGCCAGAGCAGTAGCGTCCTGAGCGAGACGATCTGCAAATAAATCCAGCACCGTGTCCGTCAGCATCTCAAGCACCTCTTTTACGGGGTACGCCAAAAAATGAGAGGCTATTTTTTCTTTATTGGCCGAGATGAATAACTGTAGGAAATGACAGTTTTTTATATATTTTTACTATATGAGATGCGCCTCTGATACCAAAGGTGGCCCATCACGACCTTACAGTGATTGCTCCCACGCTCCGGGTGGGAACAATCCACATCCGACTCAGTTCTTGTAGTCGGTATCGGTACGCTCAAGCTGGCGCACCAGCGCATTCCAATGCCGCGCCACGCCCGGGCCTTCGCCATTGCTGAACACCTTGGCCTGCTGCTCGACTTTGGCCACCACCTCTGCGGGTGGGAAGATCAACTCGGCATTCCCCGCTGCCTGTGCCGCAATCTGGATGTTGCAGGCCCGCTCCAGGCTTTGTAGTTGCTGGAAGGCATGCTCGACGCTGACGCCGCCCGTCAACAAGCCGTGGTTACGCAGGATCATCACACTCTTGTCGCCCAGATCCGCCACCAGCCGTTCACGCTCATCCAGGTCCAGGGCCACGCCCTCGTAGCCGTGGTAAGCCACACGACCCGAGAACGCGATAGAGTGCTGTGAGATCGGCAACAACCCCTGCTTCTGGGCCGACACCGCTATACCGTCGCGGGTGTGGGTGTGTAGCACCGCTTGCAAGTCATGGCGCGCGCCGTGGATGGCGCTATGGATCACATAGCCGGCGTAGTTGATGCCCAGGCCGGTGGGGTCATCGACGATAGTGCCGTCCAGATCCACTTTGACCAGGTTGGAGGCGCTGATTTCGTCGAACAACAGCCCAAAAGCATTGATCAGGAAATGCGCCTCGGGCCCTGGCACCCGGGCCGAGAAATGCGTGTAGATATGATCAGTCCACTTGTACAACGCCGCCAGTCGGTAGGCTGCGGCCAGCTTGACCCGCACCTCCCACTCTTGCGGTGTGACCCGCTGGCGCACATTGCTCAAGACACTGGAAATCGGCGTGACGCTGCTCATGGCAAATCTTCCTGAATGGCCTAAAGGGACTCCAAGCAAGACTAGGGGATGGTCATAAATAATAAAAAGCACATTTTAATCTAAGCTAATTATTATATTTATTTATAAAAAAGCAGCAGTGGCAGCTTTCAGGCCGCCACGGGAGCAAGCGCCCTCGCCACCGATCAACTCAGCAGGTTCAACGCCCGTTGTTGAGCTTCTCATTGATTGCATCCGTTTGCCGTTCAATGTCCTTGATCGAGGTCGGCGTCACGACTTTGTCGATGGTTTCGGTCTTGGGATTGGCTGGTTCAAGCGTCTGCCCTTTGGTGGCCTCGGCATTACCTTTTTGCGCGTCTTCAGAGCTGATGGGGTCGGGGGTTTTATCGGTAGTCTTATGAACGGTCATAGTGCAATCCTCCTGGCAATGGCGAGCCGCTGAGATGACGGCCCTGTGCAGCAGAACCCTGCGAATCCGGATTGGTTCAAGTCAATTGCCTCGCCTCACCACTGGGCAAAAAAGCGCAAAAAAATTTAAACCTTTTACCCACCTCTCGATTCAACAGTCAGGTAACGGCATCCCGCCATTTCCAAGGAGAGACACCATGAAAACTCGACTGATGAAACCGATGGGCCTTACCTTCATGCTGATTGCTGGCTCGATGTCCACCGCAATGGCGGCGACCTCCAACGACTTTGTCGACAACGCCGCACAGGGCGGTATCACCGAGGTGGAAGCGGGCAAGCTGGCCCTGGAAAAAAGCAGCTCGGCGGACGTAAAAACCTTCGCCGAGCATATGGTCACCGACCACACCAAAGCCAATCAGGAACTGATGGCCCTGGCGAAAAAACTCGATATCGAAGTACCCGATGACGCTGCGCTCACCGACAAGGCGAAAAAAGCCATCCTGGAAATGCGCGATGAATCCTTCGACAAGGCCTACGCCAACAACCAGGTGGTGGCCCATGAAAAAACCGTCGAACTGTTCAAGAAAGAAGCGGCCTCCTCGGACAATCCCGAGCTGAAAGCCTTCGCCACCAAGACCCTGCCCACCCTTGAAGCCCACCTGAAAATGGCCAAGGAACTGCAAACCAAATACGCCCATTAATCGATCCATGACCCCAGGAGACACTCGACCATGAGCTCGCAACTCAACGGCAAGCACATCCTCGTCATCACCTCCAACACCGGTATCGAGCGCGACGAACTGCTCAAGCCGCTGGAGACGCTGCGTGGCTACGGCGCGACCGTGACGCACGCCTCCAGCAAAGGGGGCACTACCCAGACATTTGTCGGCGACACGGAAAAAGACCAGACCGTGGAATCCGACGTGCAACTGTCGGATGTTGTCAGCGCCGACTTCGATGCGCTGGTCATCCCGGGCGGCACGGTCAATGCCGATACGCTGCGCCAGGATGCCGCCGCGTTGCGCTTGATCAATGAGTTCGTGCAGGCCGGCAAGACCATCGCGGCAATCTGTCACGGGCCATGGACCCTGATCGACGCTGGCGTGGTCAAGGGCAAAACCCTGACTGCCTATAAAAGCGTGCGCATCGACCTTGAAAACGCCGGCGCTGCCGGCGTGGTGGATGCCGAGGTTAAAGAGTGCCAGGCCAATGGCTGGACCTTGATCACCTCGCGCACGCCGGACGATCTACCGGCGTTCAATGAGGCGATTGCCAAGGCCGTCGGCGTCTGATCGGTTGACCGCAATGAAAACAGGCGCCCGATGGGCGCCTGTTTTTTATCACTCACCGCTTCAGCTTTTACGCTGCTGTGCCATCTCACGCTTGGGCCCGAACATTGCCCACGCAATCAACCCCAGCAGCGGCACGAACACCAGCACCACCACCCACAACCCCTTGGTCTCCCATCCGCCAGTGCTGCGCAAAACGATATTGATCGCCCAGAGTTCCAAGAGCAGCAGAACCACCGCCAATACGATCCAGATATATTCAATTTGCATGATTCACCTCCTGAAGTCTAAGCGTTAGGTCAAGCAGATGCCCCAAGGGTTCCATTAGAATTTTCCTGGCCACACTTTATGGCCGCCCGTTGCGCTGGAGCGTCAGCAACCAATTGTGCGTTGTGCAATCTCAACGCGGCCCGACCATGCAAGCTGCACGATCTCCAAGCACACAGCAAAACACAACCAACTGATTTATAAGATAATTTTTAACAATAAAAGTTGGTACGCCTGATGCAACCTTCCTCACCACGAGGCGCGCACTTCGACACGCCCGCATCCCCCCGTGAGGTTACCTATGAACGCCATCGACCTGCTCAAAGCCGACCATGAACGCGTCAAGACCCTGCTGACCCAGTTAAGCGAATCCACTGAACGCGGGGTAAAAAAGCGTACCGAGTTGTTGGCCAAACTCGAAATGGAGATCACCCTGCATACCCAACTCGAAGAAGAGATCCTCTACCCCGCGTTCAGAAAAGCCGGGGGCAAGGAACAGGACATCATGTACCACGAAGCCAAGGAAGAGCACCGCACCGTCGACTCGCTGGTACTGCCGGACTTGAAAAAAACCGACCCCTCGTCCACCGAGTTTTCCGGTCGCGTCAAAGTGGTCAAGGAGTTGCTTGAGCACCATATCGAAGAAGAAGAAACCGAGATGTTCCCTCAGGCCAAGAAACTGCTGGGTAAAGCGCTGCTCGAAGAGCTGGGGGCCGAGATGGAAGCGATGAAGGCCGCGCACAAAAAAGCCATGGCGAAAAAACCGCTGGCCGCGTAACGGCTACCTCCTCGCCGCAAGGTTCGCGCGACAGTGACCCACAGGCACTGTCGCGCTATCGATCTACACCGATGATTTCTCCTCGCTCACTCAGCGATCCGGCCGACCGAGCCGGCCTGGCGCCCCATGCTAGCGTGCCATGGCCCTCGGCAGTGGCCGCGGGCTTTCAGGAGATTCATCACAATGGACGCGCGTTCCCCCACCTATACCCACCTGTTCAAAGAGGACTGGCACCTGCTGTGTTCGGCCTCCTCCATGGCGGCAATCGACTCCCCGATCGCCTACCTGAAGGCGTTATACCTGTTTGCCCAAGCGCTGGAAAAAAGCGGTAAAGGCAAACAGCCCAAGGTCACCCTCGACCAGCGTCGCCCCGAACTCAAGACACTGCCCCTGGACGAACGTAGCCTCAGCTCTGTGATTCCTCAACTCTCGATGATCAACGAAACCCTGTCGCGCCAGATCGACGCTCACCTCCAACAAACCCGCCGTGAATACCGCGGCCGTTCCCTTGATGAGGTGCTTGGCAAGCAACGGTTCCCCTTCGTGCTGCCGTTCGAACGTGCGCATCGCCAGTGCTGGCTCGGTTTGTCCGGCGGCAAGCCACAGCTGGGCGAACTCAGTTACCGCATCAGCCTCAAGCTGCCCACCAGCCAGCGTGCGCAAAACACTTACGGCGTGGTCAGGCACGAGGCCTATGAAGCGCAACGTTTGCTGTCCGGGCTGAGCCCTGCCCAGCAGGTGTTATTGACGGAGCCTTTGTTAATAAGAACGGGAGACGTACAGGCAGAAGATTTTTTTACCCAGCACTATGGTACCCAGGAGCAGCCCCTTGAGGAGTTGTCCCACTGGTTGCAGAAAACCGGACTCACCGCCGATCAGACCGAAGCGCTACTGGCCTGCGGCAAGTATGTGCCGGTGCTGTCGAGCAATGTTCTGGCAAGCGCCCTGCCAACGCCGCCGGCCAAGCTGCGCCTGCACAACGGTGCCGCGTACGTGAACGGGCCGATCACCGAGGCCGGCGCGACCCAGTCGTCCCTGTCGATCACTACACAGGACAAGGGTGGTGCGCGCCTGCTCAATACCTCATGGGAACGTTACCAGCGCCTGCACCGAATGATCCGCCTGCAACGCTGGACGCAATTGCCCTTCGACGCACTCGACGCCCTGTCGACGAGCGTGGTGCGGCGTGAACACGAGGGCGACCCGGCGCGGCCCGCCAACGACAATACCCTGCGCGCACTGGGCGTCTATCGCTATCTGGAACGCCGCTACAGCCTGTCATTGCAAGCCTTTGCCGCCGTGCTGGATGAGATACCGGTGTGGGCACCCGGTACTCGCCTGTCGCTGTACGACCAGCTGTTCAACCCCGGCCCGTTGCCTGGCCAGGCATTGACGCTGGACAGGCCGACCCTGGCTTTGAGGGAGGAAATCCCCACAACGCTCCGCCACCAGCTCTGCACCGGCCTGCACCTGAGCGACACCCCGGCCTCGTTGCACTGGCTGATCAAGCAGGCCCGCCTGCATCTGCCCGCTGCTTGCCCGACGCTTACATTTTATAGCGCGCTGTATCGCCAAGCCCGGATCGCGCAGTTGTTCGGGCTGTCAGTGCTCGACAGCTACCATGTGGCGGCGCTGCTGGGCGGTAAGGATTACACCGGCCAACTGGTCAACCCGAGCCTGCGTCGCTCGGGCGTGAATGCACCCGCCGACCTGCTCGATGTGCTGATGCAAATGGACTGGCTGGTCACCTGGCTCAATGACACTGGGCAAACGGTTGATCAGCTTCGCCGTCAATTGCTCCTGGACGCCCAATCCCCGCCGCCCCCAGTGCAGGCGTACATCACGCAACTCGATGACATGGTCGAGCTGACCCGACATGGCCTGCTGGCGCAAGAAGACCTCGCTGACCTGTCATTGCCCCAGCCCGAGGCCGATACCAAGGCCGCGCCCATTGCCTGGCATGCTCTCATCGTACAAGGGCTGCTGCACAGCCAACCGCTGCTCAAGCCTGCGCCGCCCAAAGAGCTGCCCAATGGGCTGGTGCAGCTTATCGAAACCCACCCCCTGAGCCTGGACCCAGAACACAACGCGGTTCTGCACAACGACGCCAAACAAGCAGTGGCCAAGAAGCTGGGCGCGTTCTACCAACAAATGCAGCCGTTGAAAGAGAAAATCGACACGCTGCTCAGTGACCCGGTGCACCTTGCCGGCGACCCGGCAGCGCACCTGCAATGGCGCAAACTCGTGGTCCGCCAGATTGCCCGCACTGCCACTGCCGAATCCACTACGGAGCTGCACAAAAATGTGCTGCTGAGCCTGCCGGATGCCGAAGCGTCATTGGGGCTGGCGGTGAGCCGTGAGGCCCTGCAGGCGTTTGTGCTCCATCCGCACTGGCTGAGCCCGGACCACACACCGGCCTCGTTGCTCAAGCTGACGCTGAACACGCTGTACCTGCTGCAACGCTTTGCCCATTGCCTCAACACCTACGGGCTGGCACAGGACAGCGTGCTCGCCTACTTGCAGTGCGCCAATTCATCCTCCGATGAAGGCTCCACCTTGACTGACGATGGAGCGTGCACCGCGCAACTGGCCGCGTTGCTGCAGTGGGATGTCGATGAAATCAACCTGCTCGTTGAATACCTGCCTGCCAAGCAGGTGAAGACCCTGGCCGACCTGGACTGGCTCCTGCGTTGCCATGAAGCCGTCAGGCTCACCGGTCTCTCTGCCAGGGCCTTGCTCAAGGCGACCGACTTGCATGCCACCTTGATGAACGAAGACTGGCAACACGTCGGCTCCGCATTGTTCGCCGCAGCGCCATAACCCCGTTGTATTTCGACCGGTTCAAGGAATGACCATGTCTGACACCCTCACGCAACACCTCAACGAACACCTGCGCGATGCGATGCTGGGGTTCTACCTCAACAGCGTATTGCCTGAAGACACGGCTGTAGCCGACACCGTCAAGACCGTCGACGATGTCTATGCCTACTGGCTGCTCGACCCTCAAGTCAGCCATACGGTACCCACCACCCGTATCGCCAGTGCAATTGCCAGCGTGCAGCAGTACATCAACGGCATTTACCTGGGCCTGGAGCCTGGCTACGACGGACAGGGCATGAGCGTTGACGAACAGACCGAGTGGCAGGACCAGTTGCAGTCCTATTCGCTGTGGCGTGCGCACCAGCAACTCCAGCACTACCCGGCAAGCTTTCTGAGCCCCACCTTGCGTCATGATAAAAGCGACAACTTCAGGCAACTGGAAAACCAGCTCAATCAATTTCGTATCGAGCCTGCACCGCTGCACACCGCCGTCCACGGTTACTTAAGCGGCTTCGAAACGCTCGCCAACATCAAGACCCTCAATGGCTATATAGACGGTGATAAAGACAGCTTCGCCAGCAGTACTTATTACTTCACCGGCAAGTCCAGCTCGGAAAACACCTATTACTGGCGCACGCTGAAGATGGCCTCGGGCGACGCGGCCACCCCGGCAGCCTGGTCCGGTTGGCAAATGCTGCCGCTGTCGATTGACGACAACGTCCCCGAGCAGACGATTCGTCCGGTGGTGTTCAATGGGCGCCTCTTCGTGGTGTGGGCTCAATGCATCAACCCCACATCGTCGTCGAGAGATATCACCCCGATTGGACGAGGCGATGTCGAATCGGAGAAGGAATACCAGCAACGGCTGGAAACCCGGATAAAGACCACCTATCTACAGTTGCGCTTGTACTTTTCCTATAAAAAACTGGATGACAGTTGGAGCGTGCCGCAGGCCTGCATTCAGGAGTACAGCCTGGCACAGGGCCTGGACGAATTGAGCTCGGAAGACCTGATGAGCGCCACGGCGTCCATCGCCGTACTCGATTCAAAAAGCCAACCGCCGTCACTGTTCCTGGGCCTGAGCGCACAGCCGAACCATCAAACGGCCTCCTCGCACAACGGCCTGCATCGGCATTTCTTTCAAGCGGTGCGGCTGGATCAACACTTCAACGTTCATTGGCTTGAAACCCTGGGCAGCACGCGGCGGATGTTCTCCTGGCATAAAGAGTCGGAACTGGCCGGGCGCTACCTGGCCCTGTTCGGGCACCACAACAGGGCCAGATTTCAATTCAGGGCGCCCGAAACGGTCCAGGTCAAAGTCGATACCCTGGACAACCAAACGCCCCATCACACCACCAATGGCTGGAATTACGAAGACCATCAGCAGCATATCCGCAGTCTTTCGGCTGAGAGCGATATCCGATTCGACCGCACGACGTCAGTGCTGGAGGTCACCACCCGCCTGGAAAAACGCTTCGAGCCGCACCGCACTGTCAGGTTCAGCAAGGCAGATGCACTGGTCAATTTGACCATCACACTCAGCACCAGCGGGCCTGCCCAAAACGCGACGCTGGCTTTAGGCCCCACCGCTGAAATATTTCTGGAGGGCGCCAAGCTGGCAACCTTCTCCAACGTGCGTATCGACTTGACCCTCAAGTGCAATGAGACCGGGGTCAGCTATGCCCAATTCATAAAAAATGCAGCGAATCAGCCGGCGACCTTTACCCTGCCGCAGATTGGAAAAGATGAAGAAAACCCGAAAAGCACGACATTCAATCTGCGCGACAAACGCATCAGCGAGGAAGCCTTCGACTATTTTTTCAACACCCCGGACGCGACCTACACCGCTACCCTGTCGTTCTACAACCACCAGGCGGAGTCCAGCAGCTACGCCTACGATCTGTTGCTAGACAAGGTCCAGGTTCAACAGAAACAACGCCTGTACAAACCCGTATTGATGTATCCGAAGCAGGGACAAAGCGCCTTACCAGAAAGCCCCCACCGCAATAACACGGTACTCGTCGGCCTGGCAGACGCCTCCCGGCGCACCCTGCGCGACACCTTCACCGAACTGTCCGAGACGCACACACTTGAAGCGCAGATAGAACTCTCCCCCAAGACCTTGCACCCCTACCACGAGGATCTCACTAGCACGACGGTTTCCTCATTGACGCTGATTCACGGCGTATTGCTGCTGGAGAGCGATGTGCACTACCCCGACCCCATCATCCTGGGCTACGCGTTGAAAACCGCGACCTTCACCCTGCCGCCCAATAACAGCACCCCGATCATTCCACTGGCTCCGTTTATCCGGCGACTCGCTACCCCGCCCTATGGCACGGCAGAGTTCATCGACTTCAACGGGTCCACCATCGAGTCTCTTGATAAGCCTGAAAACAAACGAGCGCCCATACGCACCAACACCTGCGTGGCGGGGCTCCTGGCAAAAACCGCTGGCGCAGGTTTGCAGCAGCTGTTCGCCTTGGCGCCGGATGCCTGGCGCGAGCCGCCATTGCCGGACGAAAAAGACACCAGCTCACTGGACTTCCAGGGCCCCTATGGCGTGTATTACTGGGAGTTGTTTCTCTACCTGCCCTGGCTGTTGGCGCAACGCCTGAACCAGGAACAGCAATACGCCGAGGCCGAAACGTGGATACGCTACGTGTTCGATCCCGTCCACCCATCTGACGTTTGGCGCCTGCCCGCGCTGCTTGCCAGTACGCCACAAGGGCACCGCGCCTCTTCCTTGTCCCATCCATTGGCGAAAAGCAGTGCAGTACATTTTCGCCAGGCGCTGTATCTGTTGTACGTCGACATTCTGCTCAATCGCGGGGATGCGGCCTACCGGCAACTGACCCGTGACAGCCTGGCCGAAGCCAAATTGTGGTACATCCGCGCCAAGGGTTTGCTCGGGCCAAGACCGCCACTCAACCCGGTAGATCCTTGGGCAACCACGACCCTGGACAAACTGCAAAACCCTTCCACCCTCGACAGCAAGGCAGTGCCTGCGAACACCTCGCGGCTGTGTCGGTCCCTGAGCCCAGACTTGCTGCTGCGTTGGGACAAAATCGAATCTCGCCTGCACAACCTGCGCCATCATCTGGACCTGACCGGCAAGCCCTTGAGCCTGCCGCTGTACACCGCCACGCTGTCGCCGCAAACGCTGCTCGCTGCCTACCAGCAAGGATCTGCCGGCGTCAGCCTGCGTCCGTCGCTGCGCACCGCTCAGGCCGCGCACTATCGCTTCCAGGTACTGCTGGGGCACGCGTTGCAGGCAGTCGACAACCTTATCCAATTGGGGACGACCTTGTTGTCATTGTTCGAACGCAAGGAGCAGGCCCAGTACCTGGAAACCCAGCAACAGCAAGCCTGGGACTTGGCCAGGCTGGCCGTCGAGCAACAGGCCCAGGCCGTGCAGTTCGATGCGAGGAACAAAGAGGCGCTGTTGGCAGGGCGCAGCATTGTCCAAGCGCGGGTAGCCTTCTTTGAACAGCAACTCAAACGTGGCATCAGCCCGGCCGAAGCGCAGGCCACCCAGGAGTACCAGGACAGTGCGCGCTGGGACACCGCCGCCGCCGTGGCACAAGCCGGCGCGGGCCTGGCCATGCTGATACCGAACATTTTCGGCACCTCCAACGGCGGCGTGCGCTACGAGGGCGCTTTTCACGCGCTGCACGCGGCGTCCCAAGGCATTGCCAATGAAAAACGCGCCAACGCAGCCCACCTGGACCGCGCCGACCTGTTCGCCCGGCGCGCCACCGAGTGGGCCCATACGCTGGAGCAGGCACGCCTTGAACTGGCCCAGGTCGACGCCCAACTGCAGGCTTACACCGAGCAGGAAGCCCATACCCGCTTGCAACTGGGCCTGGCCCAGGCCAGCTTCACCCAAGCACGAACCCTGTACGACCAGCTCGGCAAACGCTTCACCAACGCCCAGTTGTATCAATGGCTCAACGGCCAGTTGTCGACCTTCTACTACCAGGCCTATGACTCGACGCTGTCACTGTGCCTGGCGGCCGAAGCCTGCTGGCAGGAAGAGCGCGCGCAGTGGGACAAGCACTTCATTCAAACCCAGCCCTGGACCCATCAATACCGAGGTTTGAGTGCCGGCGAAGCGCTCAAGCACAACCTGCTGAGCATGAGCAGCGCCTACCTCACCCACAACGAACGTTTGCTGGAGATCACTAAAACCGTGTCGTTGCGCCATCTGCACAGCAAAGACCCTGTGGCGACGCGCGACAAGCCCTGGGCCACGCTTAAAGCTGACCTGGTGAAAACTGGCACCTTGACCTTTGAACTGACCCTCAAGCTGTTCGACGACGATTACCCCGGCCACTATCTGCGGCGCATGAAGCACCTCAGCGTGTCCCTGCCTGCCACGTTGGGGCCTTATGAAGATATCAAGGCCATCCTCACCCAGACCACCAACACCACGCACCTCACCCCTGCGGCCAAACACACCGAAGCTGCGGTAAAAAAAGACCTGCGCGCCAAGCAGCAAATCGCCCTGTCCAGCGGGCTCAACGACAGCGGATTGTTCACCTTGAACTTCGACAGTGACGAGCGTTACCTGCCGTTCGAATACACCGGGGCCATCTCCGCCTGGCAACTGACCTTTCCCAACCACACCCGGCAAAACGCCCTGCTCGAATCCCTCACCGATATCATCGTGCACCTGCGCTACACCGCTAAAAACACCGGAGGTCAACGATGAGCGTGCAGCCGCCCGACCTCCTGGAACCGAAGATTCCTGCGCTGCCCAAGGGCGGTGGCGCCATCCAGGGCCCCAGCGCGCAATGGGGCGCGGTGGGCACACGGGGCGAAGCGTGCCTGGAGGTGCCCTTGCCGGTTTCGCCGGGCCGTGGCTTCACGCCTGCATTGAGCCTGGGTTATCGCAGTTCCCAGGGCAATGGGCCCTTCGGACTCGGCTGGGGGGTGTCGGCAGGCGCCATCAGCCGTGATACCCGCAAAGGCGTACCGGCCTACGATGATGACGACCGTTTCACCAGCCCCCAAGGCATCGACATGATCCCTGAGCGTGATGCCGACGGCGCAATTCGGGCCACAACCTGGGACCACTATAACGGCCTGGCCCTGGATGAACCCCACCGGGTGGTGCGCTATTTTCCGGTGATAGAAGCGCACTTCGACCGTATCGAGCATTGGTCCACCCCCAGCGACAAGGCCGGATTCTGGCTGGTTCAGGGTGCGGACGGCTGCGTGCACCTGTTCGGCAAGACGCAGATCGCGCGCTGTGCGGACCCGAACAACAGCCCACGTGTAGCCCAATGGCTGTTGCAGGAAAGCTTCAACCCGCTGGGTGAGCAGATCTATTACCACTACAAACGCGACGACCAGCCGCCAAGCGCCGCCAGGGACTATCGCGCCCAGCGTTATCTGGCGCGGGTGTGCTATGGCAACCTCAAGCCCCTTGAGCACCTGGCGCTGTGGCGCGCGGACGCCCTCACTGACAAGCAATGGCACTTCGAACTGCTGCTGGATTATGGCGAACGCCACACTGGCCTGAGCCAAGTGCCGACCTATGCCGAACAACACGCCTGGCCGGTCCGCAACGACCCGATCAGCAGTTATGCCTATGGCTTTGAGCTCGGCACCCGGCGGCTGTGCCAACAAGTGCTGATGTTTCATTACTTCCCCGACGAGCCGAGCCTGGGCGCCGAGCCGGTGCTGACGCGGCGCATGTTGCTGGAGTACACCGATCGCCACGCCATCGGCAGTTGCCTGTTCGCCGTGCACAACCAGGCCTATGACGCCCAAGGCACCGCCAGTGCCTGGCCGCCCTTGGAACTGGCCTACAGCGTCTTCGGGCCGACACTGGAAACCGCGCACTACCAAACGTTCGACGCCATGGCGGGCATCAACGACGGGCAGCATTACCAGCTGGTCGACCTGTACCGCGACGGCTTGCCGGGCATCCTGCACCGCACCGATAAAAGCTGGTACTACCGCGAGCCGCTGAGGGCCCCCGGCCCAGCTGACAGCAATGCGCTGGCGTATGGGCCCTGGCAGGCGTTGCCACGCATTCCCCTCGCTGATAGCACCCAGGCCACGCGCCAGGCGCTGGCGGATCTTAACGGCGATGGGCATCTGGAATGGGTGGTGGCGCAACCGGGGCTGAGCGGCTTTTTCAGCCTCGACTCGCAGCGGCAATGGTCGGGGTTTGTGCCTTTTGCGGCGATGCCCCAGGAGTTTTTCCACCCCCACGGGCAACTGGCCGACCTGATGGGCAGCGGCAGGCTGGACCTGGCCCTGATCGGCAGCCGCAGCGTGCGCCTGTATGCGCAGCGCCAGGACGGAGGCTTTGATCCTGGCCAGGACGTGCGCCATGGGCCCGACGATGACGGGCTACCAACCCTCAGCCATACGCCGACAGAGCTGATCGCTTTTTGCGACCCGCTCGGCAGCGGTCAACAACACCTGGTACGCATTCGCCATAACGAACTCAAGTGCTGGCCCAACCTCGGGCGTGGTCGCTTCGGCAAGGGGTTTGTATTCGCCCCACTGGCGTTCGACCCTGCCACCTTCGATGCCGCCAACATTCGCCTCGCCGACCTGGATGGATCAGGCGCCGTGGACCTGATTTACCTGGCACCCGACCACTTACAGGTCTACATGAACCGCGCCGGCAACGGGTTGACATCGGCACCGATGACGCTGCGCTGGCCCGAGGGGATGCGCCATGACGCTACGTGCCAGGTCAGCTTCGCCGACCTTCAAGGCCTGGGCTGTTCCAGTCTGATCCTGAGTGTGCCGCACATCCGACCGCAGCATTGGCGCTATGACTTTGTCAGCGTCAAACCGTATCTGTTAACAGCCACCCTGAACAACATGGGAGCGGCCACCCAATTACGCTACCGCAGCAGCGCCCAGGAATGGCTCGATGAGAAACACCACTGGCAGACACTGGGAATGGCCCAGGACAGTAGCCTTGCGTTCCCCCTGCCAGTGGTCAAACGGCAACGGCAAAAGGACCTGGTCAGTGGCAACCACTCGACCCAATACTTTTGTTACCGCGAAGCCAGCTATGACCGTGACGAGCGCCAGTTCATCGGCTTCGGCCTGGTGCTGCAAACCGCTCAGCCACCTAATACCCACGCACCGTCAGGCGTGTTGACCAAGCGCTGGTTCAACACGCTGGCCCCACCGCGCGAAGCGTTTTACGCGGCTGACCCGCAGGCCCCCACGCTCGGCCCGTCCCTGCTGAGCCAACTGGAAGCCGGCCACACACGCGACACGCTGATCGCCACACCCGGTGCCTCGACCTTGCGCGCCATGCAGCGTGCGCTGGCGGGTAGCCTACTGCGCGAAGAGGTGTATGCCGCCGCCGATGTGCCGCAGCAGGCAGTGCCATACTCAGTGCAGCAACAGCGCTATCTGGTGCGCCAAGTGAAGCCTTCGCCCAAGGCCGGCGAGCCGGCCGTTCTGCTGCCGTTGCTGGTGGAATCGATGACCTGTCGTTACGAGCGCCAAAAGGATGACCCTTGCTGCCAGCACACCCTGAATCTGCGCTGGGACCGCTACGCGAGTAATTTGCAGCAAGTGGTGGTCGATTATGCCCGCCGCAAGACTGCCGGCGACTCTGCGCCAGCGGCGCTGGCCCACGAGCAGCAGTGGTGGCGCGACGCACACGACCCGGCGCAGCAGGCTTATTACCTGAGCGAAACCTGCGCCGAGTTCATCCACTTGGATGCCGCGCAGCGCTGGCGCTTGCGGCTGCCCTACCAGCAACGCAATAACGCGCTGGTGCTGAGCAAAGAGGCGTTATCGGGTAGCACCATCAGCTATGAGCACTTTGTCGCCGAAGGCTCGTCCAACCCGCTGGGGCCGGATGCCCAACGCCAACTGGGCGGGCTGTGGAGGCAGCATTATTGCCTGGCCGAACACACTGCCCCCTTACCGCCCGGAACCGCGAACTTTCAGGCCCTGCTCGCTTACGTCGAAACAGCCGAACTCGATCAACAGGCCCTGGATGTGTATCAGGACAGCGCTATCACTGCCACGCTGACCGAACAGCACTATCGGCCCCTGACCGCGTTCCTGTCGCCCGCCGCTGGGCGTGACGAGGCCATCACCCTGTGGTCGCTCGGCCAGGGTTACACCCGGTATGGCCAAGCCGACACCTTCTACCGGCCTCGTCGTCATCAGGCGAGTCTGAGCCACGGGTTCACGCACACTGAATACGATGCCTATGGGCTGCACGTTATCAAGGTGCAATCGGCCGACGGCTGCTCGACCCAGGCACAGTACGACTATCGTTTGGGCTTGCCGGTGCTGGTGACCGATGCGCAGCGTACCCAGCGGTATGCACACTACGATGCCCACGGGCATTTGCTGGCGACCGGCCTCAAGGGCGAAGAGCAGAGCAAACCTGTCGGCCATGACACTCGCCAGTCCTTCACCCGCGCGCTCGACTACGGGCCGACGCAGGCGCTGGCCGATCCGCAGACAGCCTTGCTCAACGCCCAGAGTGCGTGCGTCTACGATGTGTTCAGTTGGATGGGACAAATCCCGTCCGCCAGTCTCCAGGCAGCCTGGGTCAGCAGCGCTTACCTGCTGCCCAGCGGGCATATTCGCGCCTCGGCCTGGGTGCGGCTCAACAGCCTGACCGACCCGCAGGCCCATCATCAAACCCTCAAACGCCTGATTCGGGCGACCAGGCAAGTGCCCGTGCATGCCGTGGTGCTGCATGCCGACCGCTGGCAAGGAACCTCGCAGGACCGGCAGACCCATGTCGCCCTGGCCTTCAACGACGGTTTTGGCCGAGTGCGGCAAACCCAGGAAAAAGCTGCGCCGGGACCAGCCTTTCAGGTCGAAGACAGCGGTCTATTGCGCGCAGGCGCCGAGCAAACAGACTCAGCGAACCGTTGGCGGATCAGTGGCCGGGTGGAGTACGACAACCAGGGTGGCCTGGCGCGGACCTGGCGACCTTACTTCGCCGACCGTGCCGGCTATATCGACGATGCGGCCTTCAATACCGCGCGCCCCAGCGAGCAACACTTTTATGACGCCTTGGGACGCCCGGTGCGCGTGCTCACTGCCAATGGCGACACACGGCGTCAGACTTACTGGGCCTGGTACAGCATCGCTGAGGACGAGAACGACACTCACGCGCCAACCTGACAACAGAGCCGGGCCGTTACACAGCCCGAGCTCCTGCGACTGACGTTGCGCGCATTAACGGCGGTGAGGGTTCATCACCCTGACCGCCCGATAATTGAGCCCACTGGTGTGCTGGATCATCACTCGATAGGCGCCACGACCGCGCTGCCCGCGATAGCCCGGCAAGTCAAAACTACGGACATTCTGCCCGCCCGCCATGGCATGCCCGGTATGAAAGTCCAGGGTGCGGGCTTCCAGGCGGTTGATCACGTTCCTGAGAATCCCACCGCCAGGGCCGCGTAATTCATTGAGAACAGACTCAACGTCAATCACCAGCCGCTCAGGCTCCAGCCCGGAGGAAGGTCCTGGGCTTACCGGTTGCGCGGCGGGCTCCTCAGAAGCGGAGCCTCGGCGGCCCACGCTCGTGACCCTGGTTTGCGGTTGTACTTCGGTGTGGGTCAGCCCAGCCGCTGGAAGCGGGCTGGCGCCCACCTTGCGTGCCGGGGCGCGAAGCTCCATGCCTAAAAAACCCAATCTGGCCAAGGTAAAATGGGGATTGTTTTCCGTGTGGGAGGCTATGTCGGCCCTGTCCTTGTGCTTGGTTGGGCCAATGTAGCCATATAGCCCGCCACGTGCGCCTGGGGTCAACCCATAAGCGAGACTTTCAGTGTCAGGAGTAGACAGCCGGTGTTGCAGATAAAAGTCCGCCAGCTCAGCGACTTCCTCTTCACTGGCGCCATGTACGCCCCCCAGAGTCTGTGCATACTCCTGGGAGGCTTGCTGATAAAACGCTTTGCGTCGAGCACGCAGGCTGACTTGCTCTCTGTACTGACGATAGCCAAGCGCCGTCACGCCCAGAATGCCCAGCGCAAAACCCAGGACAGCCAACTGAACGCGCTGGCGTGCGTCCATCTGCGCCGCATACCCTGCCAACACCAACGTAACGATAAGAGTGGCAATATCGATGATGGGATGCCGCTGCAAGCCGTCGTCGTCTACATAACCCATGGGGTTGTTCCCCACCATCGCATACAGGTTCAACCCATCCACATCCCCTGCCGGGTCTGCGCTGATCCACCGTAACAACCACGGTGCGTAGTACCTGAAACCGTAGTAATACAACCCACTGGCGTCGCGCTCCTTGCCCGAATAACGCCGGGTTTTGTAGCCCGCTTCCAATGCATTTTTTGCTGCCCACCAGGCTGTTGCGCCGAACGGGTAATAATTCTCCTGACTCAAAAGAGCGGCTTTCTCGTCCAACTCCAGGGTACTGCTGCCCAAATGGTCGTCGAGGCTGAAGCGCAGTTGCTCATCCGGCATTGCCTCGGGACGCTGCCGTTCCCACTGTAACCCTCTGACCGAATGGCGCCCACCCTGAGCGAGCAACACATTCAACCACTCGCCATCCGGCCCGTGGCGATGCAGCTCCAGCCCTGGCAGATAAAGCACTTCATGGGTGTGAGTCTGCGTCTTGCCATGTGCCACGCGACGCTTGATGACTCGCTGGCCGGCGCCGTCGTACAGATACACTTCATCGTCATGTTCGCCATTGTCACGCAGCACCTGCGCGACGCGGACCAACTGGTTGCGCCCATTCCAGGTCAACGCCTGCCCAGGCGTCAAAGCCATAAGATTGCCGCCCTGGTCAAAGCCATCGCCCAGGCCCGGCGCCTTTGCGCCCTCGCGGGCCATCACGCTGTGATTACTGTGTTCGCCCACCTGCATCCGTTGGGTATAACCGCTGCCGATGCTGGGCACATGGCGCATCTGCGTCAGGTTAGCAGCCGAGTCGTAGGCATAATGGCGTGTGTAGTTGCCCCAGAGGTTGTCGTCTGTGGCGCCGAACGTGACTCGCCCCGGCAATGCGAATGTGCCGGTATTGCGCGCGTTTTCACGGCCGGTGGCTTTGATCAAGCGCGACAGGCTGTCGTACTCGAATGTGCTTACTGCCTCCACCTGCGCGTTGCTGGCCCAGCGGGTCGGCTGCGCCGCATCGCGGATGCGCAACACATTGCCGACCCGGTCGTAGCTGTAGAAGAGGTCTTGTAGTCGCTTGCCTGCCGAATCCTTGAGGTGGGCGCTCAAGCGTGTCAAACGTCCATCAGTGTCCGAATACTCGGCAACGCTGAGCACGCCATTACCCAAGCGTTCGCTCAACACCTGGCCCGAGGCGTTGACGCTGCGTTGATCCACCAGGGTCTTGCGCGCTCCGCTTTTGAACAGGATCTCGCTTTTCGTCAACTGGCCGTCGACACCGTATTGAGATTGCTGGCGATTGCCGCGCGCGTCGACCTGCTCCAGGCGTTGCCCCAGCGCATCGTGCTGCCAGGTGGTGGTGAAGGTCTGGGCTTGCAACTGTGCATCCCGCTCACTCACGGGCAGCGGCCAATCGGGCGCGGTGTGCGACGTGCAAAGGCGCCGGGTTTGCTCGGTGATGTTGCCTTGCACGTCGTAGCGCTCAACGAGCAACGTGCCTGCCGGGTCATCGTGACGAATCATGCGCCCACAGCGATTGCGCGCCGCCTCCGTGGACGTCATGCCCGCGTAACTCATGCGCTCGACACAGCGTTCAGACGCCGCCGCCTCCGCGCGCTCGAATACCGCGACGGGGCGCAGCAACGGGTCGTATTCGAACCGCTGGCGCGTGCCTCGACTGTCCCACTGTTGCACGACCTGGCCGCCACTGCCGAGCAAGCGCGTCCGACGGCCCGCATCCACGCTGTCGGTGCTCAGCACTTGCCCGCCCAAGCTATAACGATGAGACAGATTGGGCGGCACGTCGGGATCGGCAGCGTGCAACTCAAACAGCCTGGGGTCCCACTGTTGCTGCAACAGGCCGCGAGCGTCGAACACCTGCCGCGTGACCTGCGCGCTGGGTGATTGCTGCGCGGTATTGCGATGGTACGCCACGCTGCGCACGGTCAACCCTCGCGGGTCGACCACCGTCAGCGTGGGCGTGTTGTGATGCAAAGAAGACATAAGCTGATGACCTGAAAAACCAAAGAAGCCTAGAGCCTAGTCATCAGCTCGATGCCAGCCTGCGGGCCGCGCACGCTGCGCCGTGTGCGGCGCTTCCGAGGGTGTCGTGAGGCTTACCGGACGCGGTGCATCAGGGCACCGGCCGCCAGCCACCGAACGCGCCTTGCGCATTCAAGGGGCACCAGGCGAAATCCCATGCGGGTACCGGCAATGCTTGCTGCTGTGCGGCTATCGAAACGCTGCCTTTGCAATCGAACAGCGTCGAATCCCCCCAGCTCAGGACGATGCCCGCCGCCGCGCTGTCGTCCGTCAGCACCCAACGCGCAGCCGCGGCGGCCATGAAGGCTTCGATCGGTTCCTCATCGATCTGCGTGCGATACGCCGAACTCAGTAACCAGCGGCATACGTTCAGATGGTAGGTCCAGTCCAGCGGCGGTTGGTTGCGATAGGCCCAGGTCATGAAGGCGCGAAACAGGTTCAAGCCCTCCGGTGGGTCGAGCCTGAGCAGCGCCGGGCAGATGTCGAACAAGGTATGCCAGTGAGGCAGCAGGCGTGCATCCAGGTGCACGAAACAGCGCGAATTGCTCGGGTAGTCAGGCAGCGCCGGCTGCGCACGCAGGCGCCGCGACGCCTTGCTGACCAGGCGGCTGGCGCCGGCAGGCAATTGAGGGTTCATAAAACGTACTCACCATCGTGACGAGAGAATGCCTCCTGGTGACAGGAAGCCCAAGGCACACGTCAGGATGCGGGAGAAGCGCGAGGGTTGGCCGAAGGCCAGGAATAACGCGGAGGCGCTTTGTTGCGCCGCTCATGGGCGACACGTGGGGTTTGCGTAAGACCGAGCAGCCAGGCCAGGCCGATGAGGAACACCAGGGCGACGGTAACCGCGTTACACACCGGGCAGGCAAAGTAGTTCGAGATGTTGCTGGAAGACGGGTTCGCCAACCCTTTGTCGGAAATGGGCGACTGGCCGCCTTCCACCGAACAGAACAGCCCGCCGATGCCGTTGAGCTGCTGGCCCATCATCTGGCCATGCCCCAAACCGCAGGCGAACAGGTTCATCAGCACGCAGAAGTACAGGGCCCAGGCGATCAGTGAGCGGTCAGAGTGGCGCAATTTCATGGCGGCGACTCTACCACCGAAGCCACAAAAGGACGAAATGGGCCGCACCCCTGTGGCAGAACGTCGCAGATTACGCGCAAGGGCCAGGGTTGCTAGACTCTGCACCCTTCTCGTTACTCCTTTTCAAAGCCTGGCGGGGCAGCTTTACTGCCTTGCAGGCGTTTCACAGGATGCACAGTTGATGAGTACGTTATTCACCCGCCGCAAAGTGCTGACCGGCATGGGCCTGTTGGGCCTGGGCAGCCTGCTGGGCGGCTGTGACTACAGCCCCAAGCTGAACTTCAAGTACGGCAAGGACCTCAGTGACAAGATCATGGGTCGCACCTTCAAGCTCAAGAACACCGACGGCGAAACCGTCACCTTGAGCTCGTACCGCGGCCTCATGCCGGTGGTGTTCTTCGGCTTCACCCAGTGCCCGGCGGTCTGCCCGACCGCCCTGGCCCGCGCCGCCCAAGCCAAGAAACTGATGGGCCGCGATGGCAAGATCATGCAGGTGGTGTTTATCACCCTGGACCCCGAGCGCGACACTCCCGAGATTCTCAACAATTACGTCAAGGCCTTCGACCCCAGTTTCGAAGCGCTCTACGGCACCCCGGAAGAAATCGCCGTGGCCGCCAAGGAGTTCGGGATCTTTTATGAAAAGATCCCCGCCGGCGACACCTACACCCTCTCCCACACCGCCACCAGTTTCGTGTTCGACACCCGTGGCAACCTGCGCCTTGGCTTGCAGGCATCCCTTACCGCTCAAGAGTGCGCAGAAGACCTGCTCACCGTCATGGAGGTCTGCTAATGACTGCCGTTCAACACCTCAAGCGTCTCACCCTCGGCCTCACCCTGCTGGGCCTCGCCGCCCACGCCAGCGCCCAAGTACAAGTGACCGACGCCTGGGTTCGCGCCTCCGTACCGGGTCAGCCATCCAGCGGTGCCTTCATGACCCTCACCGCCGACAGCGACAGCAAACTGCTGAGCGTCGCTTCGCCAGTGGCCAAGGACGTGCAGATTCATGAGATGAGCATGAAGGACGACGTGATGCGCATGGGCCCGGTGGATGCGGTGGCCCTGCCAGCAGGAAAAGCCGTCAAGCTCGACCCGAACGGCTACCACGTGATGCTGATGGGCCTGACCGCCCAGATCAAGGAAGGCGACGAGGTGCCGCTGACCCTGACGGTGCAAGATACCAAGGGTGAAAAGCAGGCTGTCGAAGTGAAGGCAACGGCGCGTGGCTTGGATGGCATGGACCATAGCAAGATGGACCATAGCAAGATGCATTGAGTAGGCCGCTTTTTCTCCCACGTCACCACGATGCGAAGCGAGCCGCTCTTGCTCTTGATCTGCTTGTGATCTTGATCTTAGGCGCCCCGTTAAACCACGCTGGCCGAACGCAGGCTTGAATTCGTG
>NZ_JASBQZ010000037.1:0-48464 GCF_029960685.1 Pseudomonas sp. AL10 | reverse complement strand
AAAGCAGATCAAGAGCAGATCAAGAGCGGCTCGCTTCGCATCGTGGTTACCGTCGATTGCTGGAACGCAATGACGTCCGGATAATGGCGTAACGCTAGCATTTGCTGGCTCCTGCAAATCATTCCTTTGGCTGATTTGGCTGAAACATAAGCGCTCTACAGTGCAGGTCTTCAAGCCAAGACCGTGCAGTCATTAAAGGGATTCTTATGTTGCAGACCCGTGTTATCCCGCCCGCCGAAGGTGCGTACCAATATCCGCTGTTGATCAAGCGCCTGTTGATGTCCGGGACTCGCTACGAGAAGACCCGGGAAATTATCTATCGCGACAAGCTGCGCTACAGCTACCCGACGCTGATCGAGCGCGTTGCGCGCCTGGCCAATGTGCTGACTGAAGCCGGGGTCAAGGCCGGTGATACCGTGGCGGTGATGGACTGGGACAGCCACCGTTACTTGGAGTGCATGTTCGCCATCCCGATGATTGGCGCGGTGATTCACACCATTAACGTGCGGCTGTCGCCGGAGCAGATTCTGTACACCATGAACCACGCCGAAGACCGCTTTGTGCTGGTCAACAGTGAGTTCGTGGGGCTCTACCAGGCGATTGCCGGGCAGCTCACTACCGTCGACAAGACCTTGTTGATTACCGATAGTGACACCCACACCGCCGAGCTACCCAATCTTGTCGGTGAGTACGAAACCCTCCTGGCCGCCGCCAGCCCCAGCTATGACTTCGAGGATTTTGACGAAAACTCGGTCGCCACCACGTTCTACACCACCGGCACCACCGGTAACCCCAAAGGTGTGTACTTCACCCATCGGCAACTGGTGCTGCACACCATTGGCGTGGCGACCATCATGGGCAGCGTCGACAGCGTGCGGCTGCTGGGCACCAACGACGTGTACATGCCGATCACGCCGATGTTCCACGTACACGCCTGGGGCTTGCCGTATGTGGCGACCATGCTCGGGCTCAAGCAGGTGTACCCCGGCCGCTACGACCCGGAATACCTGGTGGAGCTGTGGCGCAAGGAGAAGGTGACGTTCTCCCACTGTGTGCCGACCATCCTGCAAATGGTGCTCAACGCCAAGGCTGCGCAGAACGTGGATTTCGGCGGTTGGAAAATCGTCATCGGCGGCAGCGCCCTCAACCGCTCGCTGTACGAAGCCGCCAAGGCTCGGGGCATTCAACTGACCGCCGCGTATGGCATGTCCGAGACCGGGCCGCTGGTGTCTTGCGCTCACCTCAATGATGAGTTGATGGCCGGCAGCGAAGATGAGCGCACCACCTACCGCATCAAGGCCGGTGTACCGGGCCCGTTGGTTGAGGCGGCAATCATGGACACTGACGGTCATTTCCTGCCCGCCGATGGCGAAACCCAGGGCGAACTGGTGCTGCGCGCGCCGTGGCTGACCGAGGGTTACTACAAAGAACCGCAAAAGGGCACCGAACTCTGGGCCGGTGGTTGGTTGCACACCGGTGATGTGGCCACGCTGGATGCCTTCGGCGTGATTGATATCCGCGACCGCATCAAGGATGTGATCAAGACCGGCGGCGAATGGATCTCTTCCCTGGCTCTGGAAGACCTGGTCAGCCGCCACCCGGCGGTGCGGGAAGTGGCGGTGGTAGGCATTGCCGATCCGCAATGGGGCGAGCGTCCCTTCGCGCTGTTGGTGGTGCGTGAAGGGCATGTGATCGATGCGCGAGAGCTCAAGGAACACCTCAAGCCTTTTGTCGAGCTGGGCCATTTGAGCAAGTGGGCGATCCCGAGCCAGATCGCCGTTGTTACTGAAATTCCCAAGACCAGTGTCGGCAAGCTCGACAAGAAACGTATCCGTGTCGACATCATCGAATGGCAGGCCAACAACAGCACGTTCCTGTCCACGCTCTAAGCCCTCTCGCCGCGCCCGTTCGGGCGCGGCAATGCTCTATATCAAGCCTTTACTTGTGATTTGCCGAATTTCAGCCATCCTTCCCGCGTCGACCTTCGTCGGCGTGGCGAAAGGGTTGTGGCAGACAGGTTGGTGATGCAAATCACACTTTAGAGGGATCAAGCACTACCCCCCTCTGGCTATAGTCCCTTTCAGAGTTTTTCGCGGATGTTGCGCTTCGAGCCATGGAGGCTCGGTGGCGATGCGGCATTGGAATCGTTGTATCCCGGCCGTTACATCTGAAGAAAGGGCTCACTGCCATAACAATAAAATATGCACATGGAGTAGCGTCGATGACCTCAGTAAACCAGTTCTGGCGCCGGGCAAGACTGCCCCTGGCCGTCAGCCTCGCTTCTACGCTCGCCGGGCCGGCATTCGGCGTCAGTTTCAACATTGGTGAAATCGAAGGGAGCTTTGACTCGTCGCTTTCCGTGGGGGCGAGCTGGTCCACGGCCAAACCCAATCGTGACCTGATCGGTGCCAACAACGGCGGCAAGGGCCTGTCCCAGACCTCCGATGACGGCCACCTGAACTTCAAGCGCGGCGAGACCTTCTCGAAGATCTTCAAGGGCATCCACGACCTGGAACTGAAGTACGGCGACACCGGTGTGTTTGTGCGGGGCAAGTACTGGTACGACTTCGAACTCAAGGACGAAAGCCGTCCGTTCAAGGACATCAGCGACAACAACCGCAAGGAAGGCGCCAAGTCTTCGGGCGGGCAGATTCTCGATGCATTCGTTTACCACAACTATTCCATTGCCGATGCGCCGGGTTCCGTGCGTTTTGGTAAGCAGGTGGTGAGCTGGGGCGAAAGTACCTTCATCGGTGGCGGCATCAACTCCATCAACCCGATCGACGTGTCGGCGTTTCGCCGTCCGGGGGCCGAGATCAAGGAAGGCTTGATCCCGGTGAACATGTTCTACGTGTCCCAGTCGCTCACCGACAACCTGTCGGCCGAGGCGTTTTACCAGCTGGAGTGGGACCAGACCGTGACCGATAACTGCGGCACGTTCTTCTCGCAGCCGGACGTGATCTCCGATGGTTGCAGCAATAACCTGCGGGTACTGAACAAGCGTTCCACCATTCCTGCCGCCGCCCTGCCGACCCTGGGTGCCTTGGGTGTGGACGTCAACAGCGAAGGCGTGCTGGTGCGCCGTGGGCCGGACCGTGATGCACGCGACAGCGGCCAGTTCGGCGTGGCCATGCGCTACAACTTCGAACCGCTGGATACTGAGTTCGGCGCGTATTTCATGAACTACCATAGCCGTGCGCCGATCTTCAGTGCACAGGGCGCGCCATCGGCGGCCTACACGCGTCCGCTGGGGCCACTGGGAGCCTTGCGGCCGTTGATCGTGGCGGGCAGCTCGAATTACTTCGTCGAGTACCCGGAAGATATCCGCCTCTACGGCCTGAGCTTCTCCACCACCTTGCCTACCGGCACCGCCTGGAGCGGTGAGTTGAGCTACCGTCCGAATGCGCCGGTGCAGTTGAGCACCACTGACATTCTGTTCGCCGGTGTCACGCCGATCCCAGGCTTTGGCAATGCGTCTGTGCTCAAGGGCACGCCGGGCCAGGACCTGCACGGCTACAACCGCAAGGAAGTCACCCAGTTCCAGACCACCTTCACGCACTTCTTCGACCAGGTCATGGGCGCCAGCCGCCTCACCACCGTCGGTGAAATCGGCGTGACCCACGTGGGCGGCCTGGAAAGCAAATCCCAGGCTCGTTACGGCCGCGACCCAGTGTTCGGCCCAGGCACGTTGCCAGGTGGGTTCTGCAACGCCCTCAACAACTCCACCGCCAACGGCGCCGGCTTGCCCAACGCTGCCGGCCTGAACACCAACTGCAATAACGACGGTTACACCACCGCAACGTCCTGGGGCTACCGTGCCCGTGCCATCTGGGAATACCCGGATGTGTTCGCGGGCGTGAACCTCAAGCCCAACGTGGCCTGGTCCCATGACGTCAAAGGTTACTCGCCAGGCCCTGGCGGCAACTTTGAAGAAGGTCGCAAGGCGGTCAGCCTGGGCCTGGATGCCGAATACCAGAACACCTACACCGCGAGCCTGGCGTACACCAACTTCTTTGGTGGCAAGTTCAGCACCGTGGATGACCGCGACTTTGTCGCCTTGAGCTTCGGCGCCAACTTCTAAGCACACTCTTTTCAAGTGGCATGTATTCAGGAAGACCAGAGCATGAAAATAACAAAAAGTCTGTTGCACGTGGGTGTGCTTGGGCTGTCGATCCTGGCGAGTAACGTCATGGCGGCAGTCTCGGCAGATGAAGCCGCCAAGCTCGGCACGACCCTGACCCCGATGGGCGCCGAGATGGCGGGTAACGCGGCTGGCACCATTCCAAAATGGTCGCCATTGCCCACCAATGCCGGCGCGGTCGACGCCCGTGGTTTCCTCGCCAACCCGTATGCCAGCGAGCAACCGCAGTTCACCATCACCGCGCAGAACGTCGAGCAATACAAAGACAAGCTGGCCCCCGGGCAATACGCGATGTTCAAGCGTTACCCGGACAGCTTCAAGATGCCGGTGTACCCGACCCATCGCGGTGCCACCGTGCCGGCTGAGGTGTTTGCCTCGATCAAGAAAAACGCCACCACCACCAACCTGGTGTCCGGCGGCAACGGCCTGGAAAACTTCGAAACCGCCGTCCCGTTCCCGATTCCCAAGAGCGGCGTTGAAGTGATCTGGAACCACATCACCCGTTATCGCGGCGGCAGCGTCACCCGCCTGGTCACCCAGGCCACCCCGCAAACCAACGGTTCCTACAGCCTGGTGTATTTCCGCGACCAGTTCGTGTTCCGCGACAAGATGAAGGACTTCGATCCGAAAAACCCAGGCAACGTGCTGTTCTACTTCAAGCAGCAAGTGACTGCGCCAGCGCGCCTGGCCGGTGGTGTACTGCTGGTGCACGAAACCCTGGACCAGGTCAAAGAACCGCGGTCGGCCTGGGTCTACAACGCCGGTCAGCGCCGCGTGCGTCGGGCGCCCCAAGTCTCCTATGACGGGCCGGGCACCGCCGCCGATGGCCTGCGCACTTCCGACAACCTCGACATGTACAACGGTGCGCCGGACCGCTACGACTGGAAGCTGGAAGGCAAGAAAGAAATCTACATCGCCTCCAACAGCTACAAGGTCGACGATCCCAAGCTCAAGTACGCCGACATCATCAAGGCTGGCCACATCAACCAGGACCTGGCTCGCTACGAGCTGCGCCGTGTCTGGCACGTGGTCGCCACCTTGAAGGAAGGCCAGCGCCACATTTACGCCAAGCGTGACTTCTACATTGACGAAGACACCTGGCAAGCCGCGGTGATCGACCACTACGACGGTCGTGGCCAACTGTGGCGTGTCGCCGAAGCCCATGCCGAGAACTACTACGACAAGCAAGTGCCGTGGTACGCCCTGGAAACCCTCTACGACCTGCAGTCCGGCCGCTACCTGGCCTTGGGCATGAAGAACGAAGAGAAGCAGGCCTATGACTTTGGCTTCACCGCCAGCACCAGCGACTTCACCCCAGCGGCCCTGCGCCAGGACGGTGTTCGCTAACCTCTGCTAATGATCGCTCCCACGCTCTGCGTGGGAGCGCTTCCTGTGACGCTCTGCGTCACGCCTCACGCGCCCATCCTGAATGGGCGCGTTGTTTTTGAGCCCTTCGCGAGCAAGCTCGCTCCTACTTCTTTCTTGGTGGCTGGAAGAGATATTTCTTGTCGCAGTTCTTTTTCAGCCATTTGTTGCAAAGATCTACAATCCCGCCGCTTTTACCGCTAGTCTGCGGACATCTGCAATGCCGACAACAGCCTTCTACAAGAGCCCGGCGATGACTGATCTGTCCCGAACCCATGGGCCTGCCAGTGTGGTGATGCCGACCCTGGAAGGCCGCTTCTACAGGCCGCCGCTGCCTGACGGCTACGTGCTGCGCCCACGCCTGTGCGAACGGCTGAATGCGGGCCTGGAGGGGCGACTGTTGCTGGTCAGCGCGCCTGCTGGGTTTGGCAAGAGTTCGTTGGCGGTGGAGTTTTGCCAGGGCTTGCCAGCTCAGTGGCAAAGCCTGTGGTTGGGCCTGAGCCCAAGAGACAGTGACCCCGGCCGTTTCCTGGAGCGGCTGCTCGACGGCTTGCAACAGTATTTCCCGCAACTCGGCGCCCAATCCATGGGCTTGCTGAAAATGCGCCAGCGTCACCAACCCTTTGCCTTCGAAGAATGGCTCGATGGCCTGCTCGACGAGCTGGCCATGCACCTGTCTGCGCGTTCGCCGTTATTGCTGGTGCTGGATGACTATCACCTGGCCCAGGGCCCGGTGCTGGATCGCTGCCTGCAATTTTTCCTCAACCATTTGCCTGATGGACTGGTGGTGCTGGTCACCAGCCGGCAGCGTCCGGACTGGCACCTGGCACGCCTGCGCCTGTCGCGGCACCTATTGGAACTGCATGAGCAAGACCTGCGCCTGACTCACGATGAATCCCTGGCGGTGCTGGATGGACACGGCAATGCGTTGCGCGGTGAGGCGTTGGAAAACCTGATCCGCCGTAGCGAGGGCTGGGTCGCCGGCCTGCGCTTCTGGCTGTTGGCGGCCTCCGAAGCGGGCAGTGAGGGCGCCTTGCCCCAAAGCCTGCACGGTGGCGAAGGGCTGATTCGCGATTACCTGCTCGAAGAAGTCATCGACTGCCTTCCCGCAGAAGTGCAAGCGTTCCTGTACGACACCGCACCGCAGGAGCGCTTTTGCAGCGAACTGTGCGACGCCATCCGAGAGGCCCATGACAGCGCAGAAATCCTGCGTTATCTGCAGGCTCATCAAGTGTTTCTGGTGCCGTTGGATGAGCAAGGCCATTGGTACCGCTATCACCATTTGTTCTCCGATCTGCTGCGCACCCGCCGCGAGAAGAGTGCCACCTTGCCGCCGGCCAGCTTGCACTTGCGCGCTTGTCGCTGGTTTAACGCCCAGGGCTTGATCGACGAGGCGGTGGAGCAGGCGCTGCGGGCCGGGCACCTGGATGTGGCGGCGAACCTGGTGCAGAACCTGTCCGAAGAGCAACTGCTGGCAGAGCAGAACATCGGCATGCTGCTGCGCTGGAAGATGGACCTGCCCGACAGCTTGCTGATCAGCACGCCGCGTTTGATCGTGCTGTACAGCTGGGCGCTGGGGCTCGCATGCCAACTGGATGCGGCGCAGGAACTGTCCAGTTACCTCAGCCGCTTCCTGCCGGCGCCATCGGCCACCGCGCAAAAATCCATGTTGGCCCAATGGTTGGCGCTGAGCGGGATCATTGCCCGTGGGCGCGGAGACCGTGAGCTGACTCAGCGCTATTGCCAAGAGGCGTTGGAAAGCCTGCCGCAAAAGCGTTACGGCCAGCGCCTGGTGTGCCTCTCGACTCTGTCCAACCTGGCAATCGCCGATGCCGACCTGTGGCGCGCCCGTGGCCTGAACCGCGAATCTCTGGAACTGGCGCAGCGCGTCGGTAACCCCTTGTTTGAGGCCTTGGCCCATTACGACCGAGCGCGGGTGTTGCAGTCGCGAGGTGAGATCCTGCGTTCTCTGGATGAAGTTCGCCAAGGCCTGGAGCGCCTGCATGGGCTGGCACCCCAGCGCCTGTATGCCGTGCGCGCACGGTTGTCGCTTTACGAAGGTTACCTGCTGTTGGTGCGTTACCAGCCCGAAGCCGGCCTTGCGCGTTTGCGCGCCGGCCTGGCCGAGGCCCGCGCCTGCCGCGATATCAGTGTGCTGATCGGGCACTGTGTCATCGCCAGTTTCGAAGGGCGGCGTGGGGAGTTTGCCAATGCCTTTGCCGAACTGGCCGAGGCCGAGCGCTTGATGCACATCTGGGATGTGCCGCCGATCTATTACCTGGCGATGATCACCCTGATCAAATGCGAGCTGTGGCTGGTCCAGGGTCGCACTGACCTGGCCGACGCCTGGCTGGCCCGCCTGGGGCAGACCTACAACGGCGAGCACGCCGCGGCCGCCCCCGAGTTTCATCCGCACCTGCCGCAACATATCGAGCTGCAACAAGCCGCGCTCGATGCCACTCGCCATCAACCCGACAGTGCGCTGCAACGCCTCGAAGCGCTGGCCCAGCAGGCCCATGACAGCGGGCGCCAGATGATTGCCCTGATGGCGCTGGTCCAGCAGGTGCAGTTGCTTCTGGAGAATGGCCAGGAGGCTAAGGCCAGGCCGGTATTGGCCCGTGCCCTGCAAGCCGGCTCGGGCGGTGCGTTGCAGCCGTTTCAACGCGTGTTGGAGGGTTACCCCCAGTGGATGCGCGAGCAGCTGGGCAAGGACTCCCATGGGCTGCTCAACCAGAGCTTGCTGGCGCTGCTGCCCCAAGTCATTGCGGTTGAAACCTCACCTCAACAGGAAACCCTGAGCACCCGAGAGCTGGCGGTGCTGCAGCTGATTGCCCAAGGCTGTTCAAACCAGGAAATCAGCAATCAGCTGTTCATCTCCCTGCACACGGTGAAGACCCACGCCAGCCACATCAACAGCAAGCTCGGCGTGGAGCGTCGTACCCAGGCAGTCGCGCGGGCCAAGTCCATGGGCTTGCTGGCCTGAGCCCGTGGCTCAAGGCGCGGTCGGGCAGCCCTTGAGTGAAGTGTCGACGGTCTGATTGATCAGCGCCGCGAACCGCTTGAGGTTGTTCTGGTGCGCCACCACCAGTTCGTCGATGCTCGGCCCGGCAGGCGACTGCAAAGTGGTGCGGCAGGTCAACGCCGGACGGTCGCCATTGATTTGCCTCAGGCGCCAGCGCACATCGAGCAACGCGTACTGCCCTGGTACCGAGTCAAAGCGCTGCACGTCCACGCGCAACGCCACGGCTTGCCGGGCATTGCTGCTGGCCAACTGGTCCACCAGGGCGCTCTTAAGCTCATCGGCGAGGGTGGCCGCCCACCACTGGGTTTCAAGAATCGCCAGGCCGCTGTCGCCCTGGCGAATCACTATCTGCGCGCGGTCGACCTGAGGCGGCACGCTGATGCTCTCAATGCGTACACCGCCGGCCTCTGCTCGCGTACTCGGGCTCAAGTGTGCCGGGGTCAGGGTGTGAAAGGCGATGGGTTCACTGCGACAGGCACCGAGCATCAGCAGGGCGCTCAGCAACGTGATCTTCAGCGGCAATGTCATGGCGGCTCCAATGGTCATTTACGGGGTGGCCCTTGCAGGTCCGTCGGTGCGGCATTATCGGGGCGGCCGCGAATCAGCGACTCCGGATGCCGGCCCAGGTAATCCGAAAGCTCGCGCAGGGAGCGCGACATGCGTCCCAACTCGTCGAGGGTCTGGGTCAGTTGTTCACGCTGCGGCGAGTCTTCGGCCAGGGTTGAACTGGCCGATTGCAGGGTCTTGCTCACGTCGGCCAAGGTCGTCTGCACACCCGGCAGTGTCTTGGCGTTGAATTGCGCCAGGCCCTTGCGCAGTTCGACCAGGCTGGCATCGAGGTTGCCGGCAATGCGCTCGACAGGCAGTTGGCTGATCTTGTTGACGATGCCTTCGAACTTCTCTTGCAGTTGTTCCAGGTTGCCCGGGATGGTGGGGATGCCCACGGGTCGCTGGTTCGGGTCGAACGCGACTTTCTCGGCCTTGGGGTAGAAGTCCAGGGCGATGTACAGCTGGCCAGTCAGCAAGTTGCCGCTGCGGGCCTGGGCGCGCAGGCCGTTTTCGATGAAGGTACCAATCAGGCGTACGCCGGCGGCCTCATCGTCAGGGTTATTGTTCATGGCCTTGAGCAGCTTGGTGTGGGCCTCGCCGAGCAGTTGCGGGTAGATCACGATGCCGACATTGACCGGGAAGGTGCGTTTCTTCGCATCGAAATCCAGGTTGATCGATACAACCCTGCCGAACTCCACGCCAAGGAACTCCACCGGTGCGTCGACTTTCAGCCCGCGCAGAGCCTGATCGAAACGCAGGACCATGTATTGGCCCTTGCCGTTGGGTGGGGCGAGGGCGCTTTGCTGGTCTTCGAACAACTCAAAGCTGCGACTTTCTTCGGCCGGTTTGTCATTGGGGTTGTAGGGCGGCGCCTGGAAGGCGATCCCACCCATCAACATGGACGACAAGGATTCGGTTTTCAGCGCGAAGCCATTGGCGCCAACGCTCAAGTCGACGCCACTGGCGTTCCAGAACCGCGTGTTCTCAGTGATGTACACATCATTGGGCGCATGCACGAAGATCTCGACATTCACGCCCTTGCCCTCGTTGTCCAGCTCATAGGCCACCACCTGGCCCACCGGGATTTTGCGGTAATAGACCGGCGAGCCGATGTCCAGGGAGCCCAGAGCCTGGGTGTGCAGGGTGAAGCGCTTGCCCGGCTCGCCGTAAGTGATGGGCGGCGGGTTTTCCAAGCCGGTAAAGTGCTTGGCGCGGGTCTCGGACTGGCCGATGTCTGCGCCGATGTAGTCGCCGGACAACAACGTGTCGATGCCCGACACGCCGCCTGCGCCAATGCGCGGGCGCACCACCCAGAATTTCGAATCTTCGCGGGTGAAGCTTTCGGCCTGTTTGACCAGCTCGACGGTGGCGTTGACGCTTTTCTGGTCATCACTCAGGGCCACGGCGGTTACCTGGCCGATCACCACGTTGCGGTATTTGACCTCGGTTTTGTTGGCAACCAGCCCGCTGCCGGTCTTGAAGTTGAGGACGATGGTCGGCCCTTGTTGCATGACGCTGTGGATCACCAGCGAGATCCCCACCAGCACGGCGACAATCGGCACGATCCAGACCAGCGAAACGCTGAAACGACGCGTCTTGATCACGGGTTGCCCCGCAGGGGTGTCAGCCTTGGATGAGCTCATCCGAGGTCTCCTCGTTAGGTGGGTTTTCCCAGATTAGCCGGGGATCAAAGCTCATGGCCGCGAGCATCGTAAACACGACCACCAGGCCAAAAAACAGAATACCCAGGCGCGGTTCGATCGTGCCCAGGGCTTGAAACTTCACCAGCGCGGCCACCAGGGCGACCACGATGACATCGAGCATCGACCAGTAGCCGATCAGTTCGATAAACCGAAACAGCTTCGAACGCTCCTTGCGCGCCCACTGGCTATTGCGCTGCACGGTGACCAGCAGCAGCCCCAGCGACAAGAACTTGATGCCCGGCACGGCAATGCTGGCGATGAAAATGATCAGCGCAATGTCCCAGGCGCCATGCTGCCAGAACTCCAGCACGCCGCTCATGATGGTGCTGTCTGCGCCCGAGCCGAGCATGGTGGTGTTCATCACTGGCAATAAATTGGCCGGGACATAAAAGGCGAGGGCGGTGAGCATGTAGGCCCAGGTTCGGGTCAGGGACTGCACCTTGCGCCGATGCAGCGCGGCGCCACAGCGGTCGCACTCGGTGGGTTCAAGGCGCATGTCGCAGGGCTGGCCGCAGGTGTGGCACAGGCACAGGTTCAGCTCGCGAGCGGTGGGCGGTGAATTCATACGGTGTCCCACAGGTCACGCACATCGCGCCCGGCAATGCGGATCAGCAACAGGCTCAGGGCGGCCAAGGCAAACAGGCCGGTGCCAGGGATCACATCCAGCATGCCGGCCAGCTTGAACACCGCGACCATCGCGCCCAGCAGGCACACCTCCAGCATGCTCCAAGGCCTGAGCGCTTCGAGCCAGCGCATGCACAGCTTGAACGCTGGCGAGCGCCGGCCGGCCAAGGCGAAACTCAGCACCCAGATCAGCAACGCTAGCTGAAACACCGGGGCGATAATGATGGAGATCGCTGCCACCAGTGCAATGAACGTGATTGGCCCCAGGCTCAGTGCAACCACTGAGTCCCAGAGGGTGGCGCTGTTTTTCAAGCCTTGCAGGCTGATGCTCATCACCGGGTAAAAGTTGGCAAAGGTCCACAGCACTGCGGCAGTCACCGTCAGGGCCAGACGTTGTTGCACCGACAGGCCGTTATAGCGCTGCAGCACGCCCGAGCAACGTACGCACAGGGCTTTCTGATGTTTGGCGAGCGTGACTTTCTCGTACACGCAGTCGCAGTGTTCGCAGATGATCTGTTGATTCGCCATGGGTGTTGCTCCAAATGCGACTGACTGCAGCGGGGGATTTCAATGGCGCGTGTGTAGCTTAGCAGCGGATAGACCGCGCAATCGACGCCTTCCCGCGCAGGGGCAAGCTACACCATACTGCACTTGGAACGCGCCAGAGAGCTTGCAGGACACCCATGACTATTGAAAAACAACCGTTGATTCGCGAAACCTTTCCCGTCGGCCCGTTGCAGTGCAACTGCACCATCATTGGTGACCCGGTCACAAAAAAAGCCATCGTCGTCGACCCCGGCGGCAATCACGAGTTGATTCTGGCGCGCCTTGATGCGCTGGGCCTGAAGGTGGTGAGCATTATCCACACCCATGCTCACCTTGATCATTTCCTGGCTTCCGGCCAATTGAAGGAAAAGACCGGTGCTACGTTGCACCTGCATAAGGATGATCAATTTCTGTGGGACAACCTGGAAATGCAATGCCAGATGTTTCGCGTGCCCTACGTCCCGGTGCCGTCTCCGGATCGCTGGCTGGAGCATGACGAAGAACTGGCCTGCGGCTGCGGCGTGGCCTTGCACACCCCAGGGCATACACCGGGCTCGATGAGTTTCTGGTTTGCCGACGCCAAGCTGTTGATCGCCGGCGATACCTTGTTTCGTCGCGGGGTAGGGCGTACGGATTTATGGGGCGGCGACCAGGCGACGATTGTGCGGTCGATCAAGCAGCGCCTGTATACGCTGGACGAAGGCGCGACGGTGGTCACTGGGCATGGGCCGGATACGTTGCTGGGCGATGAGATGCGGGAGAATCCTTTCGTGCGTGCGTGATGGGTTGTCGGCTCTGATACAAGCCGGTACAGACACACAGGCACAGGCCCGAGCCAAAGACAGCTATGCTTTACGCACCCCTCCACGGAATTTTTGCCGTTTGTCGCGTTCCAAACTCGGCACAGGTCCATTGCCAATGTCCTCTGCATCACAGAATGCAAAAGTAGGAGCTTCCTTCATGTTCACTCCGCGTCGTCTGCTTGTTGTCGCTACCGCCGTAGCCCTGTTGTCTGGCTGCGCTTCACCTAACCCTTATGACGGCAGCCAGGGACAGGCCAGCAATGGTTCCGAAAGCGGCATGAGCAAAACCGCCAAATACGGCGGCCTCGGTGCGCTGGCTGGCGCATTGGCCGGTGCGGCCATCGACCATAACAACCGTGGCAAGGGCGCGCTGATTGGCGCGGTGGTTGCGGGTGCCGGTGCGGCAGGTTATGGCTACTACGCCGACCAGCAAGAGAAAAAACTGCGTGAAAGCATGGCCAACACCGGGGTTGAGGTGCAGCGCCAGGGTGACCAGATCAAGCTGATCATGCCGGGTAACATTACCTTCGCCACCAACTCGGACGCGATCTCCAGCAGCTTCTACCAGCCGCTGAACAACCTGGCCAACTCCCTCAAGCAGTTCAACCAGAACACCATCCAGATCGTTGGCTACACTGACAGCACCGGTAGCCGTCAACTGAACATGGACCTGTCCCAGCGCCGTGCGCAGAGCGTGGCCAACTACCTGACCTCCCAAGGCGTCAACGGTGCCAACCTGAGCGCACGCGGTGCCGGCCCGGATAACCCGATTGCCAGCAACGGCGATGTGAACGGCCGTGCCCAGAACCGTCGTGTCGAGGTCAACCTCGGCCCGATCCCTGGCCAGCAATACGGCCAACCTGCGGGCCAGCAGCAGGCGCCACAGCAGAACAACCAGTTCCAGGGCAACCCGTACCAGCAATACCAGTAAACGTTAAACACTAAAAAGGGCGCCGTGCAGTCAATGCACGGCGCCCTTTTTTGATCGTTCCCACGCTCTGCGTGGGAATGCCCGCTCCTTCGGACGCTCCGCGTCCTACTCTTGGCGCAAAAGCTGAAGCGTGTGCGGTGACGCGGAGCGTCACGGGATGCGTTCCCACGCAGAGCGTGGGAACGATCAGGCTCCTTCGATCTACATCAGTCGATGTATTCGAACACCTTCACAATCTTCTGTACGCCCGACACGCCCTGCACCAGGTTGGCGGCGCGGGTGGCTTCGGCCTGGGTCAGCAGGCCCATCATGTAGACGATGCCGTTGTCGGTGACGATCTTGATCCGCGAACCAGGCACCGCACTGTCGGTCAGCATCTGGGCCTTTATCTTGGTGGTCAGCAGGGCATCGTTGCTGATGGCCAGCAGGGTGATCGGGTCCATGACCTGCAGTTCGTTGTGGACCTTCTTGACGCGTTGCACGCCGGCGGCGGCTTGCTCGGCCTGGGCCTTGAGATCGGCGCGGGGCGTTTGGCCTGCCAGCAGGACCACGCCATTGAAGCTGGTCACTACAATGCGCGAGGCACCGTTGCCCAGGTCGGTAGCGGCCTTGGCGACGTTGACCTTCACCTTGGTTTCGATCAGCGAATCATCAATGGTGCTGCCGAAGGTGCGTGTGCCCCGGTCGTCCTGGATAGGGGTGTCCCGTGTAGCGGTGATAGCCGAGCTGCAGCCGCTGATGGCGACGCACAGCGTGATGGCCAAAAGACTGAGGCGATTAACGGTCATTCTTCACTCCCGAACAGTTGGCTGTCGATCAGATCGCACAGGCAGTGGATCGCCAGCAGATGAACTTCTTGGATACGTGCAGTGACATTGGCCGGGACGCGAATCTCCACGTCCTCAGGCAGCAGCAGCGACGCCATGCCGCCGCCGTCGCGACCGGTCAAGGCTACGACAATCATTTCGCGATCATGTGCGGCCTGGATCGCTTGAATAATATTGGCCGAGTTGCCGCTGGTGGAAATCGCCAGCAACACATCGCCGGGCTGGCCGAGGGCGCGGATCTGCTTGGAGAAGATTTCGTTGTAGCTGTAGTCGTTGGCAATCGAAGTGATCGTCGACGAATCGGTGGTCAAGGCAATAGCCGGCAGGCTCGGGCGCTCGCGTTCGAAGCGGTTGAGCAGCTCGGAGGAAAAATGCTGGGCATCGCCGGCCGAACCACCGTTGCCGCACGAAAGCATTTTGCCTTCGTTGAGCAAGGCATTGACCATCACCTGGCTGGCTTGCTCGATGTGCGGTGCAAGTACGTCCATCGCCTGTTGCTTGGTGTCGATGCTGGCCTGGAAAAGCTGGCGAATTCGGGATTGCATGTCCATCTGTGTGACCTTAAGTAGCGCGGCTGTTTGGCACAGGTAATGTGCAGCCCGCAAAGCAAAGAGCAAAAATGAGTGGTGAAGGTGCCCGGCGAATCAGCTGTCGAAGGCATTTTTGAGCCAGGTCAGATCAGCTGTGCCTGACGGGGTGCTTTCCATGGCAACCACATCGAAACGGCAGGGGCAGTCAGCCCAGCGATGCTCTTTTTGCAGAAAAAACTGCGCAGCGAGTATCAGCTTTTGACGCTTGCGCCCGTCGATACTGGCGAGCGCGCCACCCCATTGTGCGTGTTTTCTGTAGCGGACTTCGACGAATACTACTGTATCGCCGTCAAGCATGACCAGATCAAGCTCGCCGCGTTTACATAACCAGTTCTGCGCCAGAAGGCGCAGACCCTGTTGTTGCAGGTAATTGAGTGCATGCAGTTCGGCATCCTTGCCGCTTTGTGCGCTGGACCGCTCGGGCATCAGCGTGGGGTATCAGGCAGGCGCTGAATGTCGCCGCCGACGAACTTCGCCCACGGCATCTGGCGATCGACGCGCTGGTTGGCGCTGATGCCCAGGTTGCCCGAGAGGCCGTCGACACGAGTGTCCGGCAGTGCCTTGAGCTGGCCCAGGCGTGGCGCCAGGCGGTAGGCATCCACGCCCATCGCATAGAGGCGGCCCAGGCTGCCATTGGCTTGCGGCCATTGTGCGGCGACTTGGTTGCGCAGCGGGTCGGTGGTGTTAAGCAGCCAAGGGGTTTCGCAGAACATCACATTGGTCATGTCCAGGTACTGGTTGCGGTCACCGCTGGCACTGAACACGTGAGAGGTCGCGTACACCGGCACATCGCCGGCGTATTGGAAGTTCAGGGTCGGTTTGATCTGCTGGGCCAGTTGCGGCGTGACGGCCAGGAAGATGAACTCGATGTCCTGGCGACGCGAAGGCTGGGCGGCCACGTCGGTGCCGACCGTGCTTTGCAGGCTCTTGGCGCGGCCTTCGCTCTTGCGCAGTTGGAACAGATCGGCGATCTGCTGGGCCAGGGCCACAGGCTGATCGACATATTCCACGCCCATGACGGTGCCACCATTGGCTTCCCAATCCTGGCGGAACGCCTTGTACACGCGCTCACCCCATTCGCCACGGGGCACCATGGCGGCGGCGCGATGCAGGCCATCGGCACGCGCGCGCCGCGATACTTCGCGGGCTTCGTCTTCAGCGGCCAGGCCGAACTGGAACAGCTGCGCCGGGCCTTGATCGGTCTCGCTGTAGTTCAGGGCCAGGGTGGTGATCGGCAACTGCGGGCGTGCGCTGAGTTGCTTGACCAGCGGTTTTTCCAGCGGGCCGACCACCAGTTGCACGCCGGCGGCCTGGGCCTTGGCGTAGAAGTCGTCGAGGGAGGTCAGGCGCGAGCTGTCATAGAACTCGATAACCGGTGGCTTTTGCCCGGCTTGTTCAGCCTGGTAGTGAGCCGCCATGAAGCCTTCGCGCAGCGCTTTGCCCACAGCGGCCAGCGGGCCTTCCTGGGGCAGCAGCAGGGCGATCTTGTTCAGGGGCTGGCTGGCCAGTTCCTTGAGCTTGGTCAGCGGCGCTGGCAGTTGCACCGCCGCCGGGTGGCCCGGGTTCTGCGCGCGCCAGGTGTCGATGGCGGCTTGTTGTTGCTCCAGCGTACCGGCGCCCTTGACCGCCTGGGCCAGGGTGATCCAGCCATCGAGTGTCGGATTGCCGGTGGCTTGCAGCTGTTCGGCTGGCAGCGCGGCAATCAATACCCAAATGGCTTCGTGGTTGCTGCTGGCAGCCTCGCCCGTCAGCAGGGGCGCCATGGCCACGCGCTCACGAGCGGCGGCGAGGGTCTGGCCGTCGGCTTCATAGGCGCGTGCATGCACGGTGCCGGTGCGGATCTGCTGGTCGGTCGGCAGTTCCTTCAGGCTTTGCAGGCTGGGGTGGTTCAGCGCTGCCAAGGCCGCCTTGGGCTGGTTGCGCCCCATGGCCAGTTCTGCGGCCAGGGTGCTGGCAAATACTTGCGCGGCTGGCTTCAGGGCATCCAGGGGCACTTGCGCAAGGATCTGCGAGGAGCGGCCTGGATTGTTCTGCTGGTAGGCCAGGTCTGCCGCGCTCAGGCGCAGCAACGCGGCTTTTTCTGGCGTCTTGGCGTTCGTCGCCTGTTCGAGCAGTTGCTCGATACTGGCATCGGGCGTGCGTGGCAGTTCGCCAAAACTGGAGGAGGGCGAACTGGCGCAAGCGGCCAGCAAGGCAGCGAGGCAGAGGGCGGAGAGCAGCCGCAGGCAAGCGATCATGTAAGTGTTCCTGATACCGATCAAATTAGCGTGGAAGTGTACCCAAGCACTGGCCCAGGCGCGATGTTCATGGCGTTAAACCGTGGATTTAGGTCGTGCAAATGTTGCCAGTAGCTGACGGTGGCTGAAACGGCATCGGCCGTGATGGCATATTTTCAAGGCTTCTACGCGCTACAATGTGACTTTTGCCAACCATCGAGGTGTGCGCTTTGACTGCTCCAGGTCCTTTGAATTCCACTGCAGGCTCGCTTTTTGTGGTGGCGACGCCCATTGGCAACCTGGACGACATCAGTGCCCGGGCGCTGAAGGTGTTGCGCGAGGTGAAATTGATCGCGGCAGAAGACACGCGGCACTCCCAACGGTTGATGCAGCATTTTGGTATCAGCACGCCATTAGCGGCCTGCCACGAACACAACGAACGTGAAGAGGGTAGCCGCTTCATCACGCGCCTTTTGGCGGGTGATGACGTCGCACTGATTTCCGACGCGGGCACGCCGCTGATTTCCGACCCTGGTTACCACCTGGTCCGCCAGGCGCGCGCCGCTGGTATCAATGTAGTGCCTGTTCCAGGAGCCTGCGCGCTGATTGCTGCATTATCGGCCGCCGGGTTGCCCTCGGACCGCTTTATCTTCGAAGGCTTCCTGCCCGCCAAGGCTGTAGGGCGTCGGGCGCGTCTGCAGGCACTTAAAGAAGAACCGCGCACCTTGATCTTCTATGAGGCCCCGCATCGCATTCTTGAATGCCTGCAAGACATGGAGCTGGTGTTTGGCGGCGAGCGCCTGGCCTTGCTGGCCCGGGAGTTGACCAAGACCTTCGAAACCCTCAAGGGGCTGCCGCTGGAGGCGTTGCGGGCGTTTGTCGAGGGCGATAGCAATCAGCAGCGCGGCGAATGCGTGGTGCTGGTAGCCGGCTGGACCGCGCCGGAGAGTGAAGACGCGGTGGGCAGCGAGGCCATGCGCATCCTCGATTTGTTGCTCAAGGAAATGCCACTCAAGCGCGCCGCCGCCCTGGCTGCCGAAATTACCGGGGTGCGCAAGAATGTGTTGTATCAGCTCGCGCTCGATAAACAGAAGGCCGAATAGTTCCGGGGCCAAAACTGTATTTCGTCTGAACGTGATGGCAATGCTGCACTTTTAATACTTGTCCTCAAGCCGCCGTGCCGTTAACCTTCGCGGCGGAGAGTCGATTGGACAGTCGCTGCCCTCTATGAAAATTAGGGGGGGGAGGAAAGTCCGGGCTCCATAGGGCGAAGTGCCAGGTAATGCCTGGGAGGCGTGAGCCTACGGAAAGTGCCACAGAAAATAACCGCCTAAGCACTTCGGTGCCGGTAAGGGTGAAAAGGTGCGGTAAGAGCGCACCGCACGACTGGCAACAGTTCGTGGCTAGGTAAACCCCACTTGGAGCAAGACCAAATAGGGTCCCAAGGCGTGGCCCGCGCTGGGACCGGGTAGGTTGCTAAAGATGTCCAGTGATGGCCATCGTAGACGAATGACTGTTCAAGACAGAACCCGGCTTACAGATCGACTCTCCACCTTTTCTCCTTGCGTTCGAATCTCGTGCGCAAACCCGGTAGTAACGCAAGAATCCCTCCCTGCCAAATCATTGGCAGATGCATCTTCGTAATACCAAAAAAATCTTACTCTTAATAAAACACTTTAACTTTAAGCCCTAGCTCTTTGAGCTGTTTGCTGTTGTTGAGTCAAAAACATCGCAAAACTCTCGTTTCTCCTCCCTTTACCTTCCTAAATCTCCGTTCTGTAAGGCTTTTCCTTGAATACGCGCCTTGACGGTGTGGTGGGCGCATTCCTATAGTGTGCGCAAGTGGCGGAAAGTGGCACAAAGTGGGTTTTTTGAACGTAAAACGCTAAAATTTGGAGAAACGCATCTGTGTTTCGCGGAGCTAACGCTATCAGTCTCGATGCAAAAGGCCGTCTCGCCATGCCGAGCCGGTATCGTGACGAGCTCATTTCGCGAAGTTCAGGGCAGTTAATCATCACGATTGACGCCGTTGACCCCTGTTTGTGTGTTTACCCCCTCGACGAGTGGGAGTTGATTGAAACCAAGTTGCGCGCGCTGCCTTCATTGCGAGAAGAAAACCGCCGCCTTCAGCGTTTGCTGATCGGTAATGCCGTCGACCTTGAACTCGATGGCAGCGGTCGTTTCCTGGTGCCTCCGCGACTGCGCGAGTACGCCAAGCTGGACAAGCGCGCAATGCTGGTAGGCCAACTGAACAAGTTCCAATTGTGGGACGAAGATGCCTGGGATGCTGTGTCTGCAGCGGACCTGGCTGCTATTCAACAACCGGGCGCCATGCCTGATGAACTGCGTGATTTGATCCTGTGACTATTGATAGCGGCTTTAACCACATCACCGTACTGCTTGACGAAGCCGTTGAGGCTCTCGCCGTACGTGCCGATGGCTGCTATGTCGATGGCACATTCGGCAGGGGCGGGCATAGCCGGTTGATACTCAGCCAGCTCGGGTCCGACGGCAAACTCCTCGGGTTCGACAAAGATCCTCAAGCGATTGCCACCGGGCAAGCGCTAGCGGCCGAAGACGGCCGCTTTGTCGTTGTGCAGCGCAGCTTTGCCGAGCTGGGCGCCGAAGTTGCCGAGCGCGGCATGGCGGGCAAGGTGGCCGGGGTTCTGCTCGACCTGGGCGTGTCTTCGCCGCAGCTCGATGACCCGGAGCGCGGCTTCAGCTTCATGAACGACGGCCCCCTCGACATGCGCATGGACCCTACCCGTGGGGTCAGTGCTGCACAGTTCATCGCCACCGCACCGGTGGAAGAAATCGCCCGTGTGTTCAAGGAATATGGTGAAGAGCGCTTCGCCGGGCGCATGGCGCGTGCCGTGGTCGAGCGCCGCGAAATCCAGCCGTTCGAACGCACCGCTGACCTGGCCGAAGTGCTGAAGGTCGCCAATCCGGCCTGGGAAAAGGGCAAGAACCCGGCGACCCGTGCGTTCCAGGGCCTGCGCATTCACGTCAACAACGAATTGGGCGATCTGGAAGCCGGCCTCGAAGCCGCTCTGGATGCTTTGGAAGTGGGCGGTCGCCTGGTGGTGATCAGCTTCCACTCCCTGGAAGACCGCATCGTCAAACTCTTCATGCGTCGTCTGGTCAAGGGCGAATCCGATAACCTGCCGCGTAACCTGCCGGTGCGTTTCGAAGCCTTTGTGCCGAAAATCAAAATCCATGGCAAAGCGCAGTTCGCTTCCGAAGCCGAACTCAAGGCCAACCCACGTTCCCGTAGCGCCGTCATGCGTGTTGCGGAGAAGTTGCGGTGAGCAAGCTTTTCGCCAAGCCCCTCCCGGGCGGCAGCTTCTTTATGTTGCTGCTGTTTGTCGGCGTGCTGGTGTCCGCGATTGCGGTGTCCTACAGCGCCCACTGGAACCGTCAGTTGCTCAATACCCTGTACGGGGAATTGAGCGTGCGTGATAAAGCCCAGGCAGAGTGGGGCCGGTTGATCCTTGAGCAAAGCACCTGGACGGCCCACAGCCGTATCGAAGTGCTGGCCACCGAACAGCTGAAGATGCACATCCCTGGCGCGGCTGAAGTCCGCATGGTGGCGCCATGATGAAACTCGAAGGGGCACTCTACCCGTGGCGCTTTCGCCTGATGCTCGGCTTGCTGGCATTGATGGTGGGCGCGATCGTCTGGCGCATCTTCGACCTGCAGGTCGTCGACCGCGACTTCCTGATCGGCCAGGGTGACGCCCGCAGCCTGCGGCATATTCCGATTCCTGCACACCGCGGCCTGATCACCGACCGTAATGGCGAGCCCCTGGCCGTCAGTACCCCGGTGACCACCCTGTGGGCCAACGCCAAGGAACTGCAAGTTGCCAAGGACAAGTGGCCTGAACTGGCGGCTGCCCTGGGGCAAGACCGCAAGGCCCTGACCGAGCGCCTGGAAGCCCAGGCCAACAAAGAATTCATCTACCTGGTGCGCGGGCTTACCCCTGAGCAAGGCCAGCAAGTGCTCGACCTTAAAATCCCCGGTGTCTACGGTATCGAGGAATTTCGGCGTTTCTACCCGGCCGGTGAAACCACCGCGCACATGGTGGGTTTCACCGACATCGATGACCACGGCCGCGAAGGGGTCGAACTGGCCTATGACGAATGGCTGGCTGGGGTTCCGGGCAAGCGCCAGGTCATCAAGGATCGGCGCGGCAGGCTGATCAAGGACGTCCAGGTCACCAAGAACGCCAAGGCTGGCAAGCCTCTGGCGTTGTCGATCGATTTGCGCCTGCAATACCTGGCCAACCGCGAACTGCGTAACGCGATCATCGAGAACGGCGCCAAAGCCGGCAGCCTGGTGATCATGGACGTGAAGACCGGCGAGATCCTCGCCATGGTCAACCAGCCGACCTATAACCCCAACAACCGTCGCAACCTGCAACCGGCGATGATGCGTAACCGCGCAATGATCGACGTGTTCGAGCCGGGTTCGACCATGAAAGCCATCTCCATGAGCGCTGCCCTGGAAACCGGGCGCTGGAAACCTAGCGACAAGGTCGAGGTTTACCCAGGCACCTTGCAGTTGGGCAAATACACTATTCGTGACGTATCCCGCACTGAAGGTCCGGTGCTGGATCTGACAGGCATCCTGATCAACTCCAGTAACGTGGGCATGAGTAAGGTTGCCTTCGACATTGGCGGTGAAACGATCTATCACCTGGCGCAAAAAATCGGCCTGGGGCAACCCACCGGCCTCGATTTCCCAGGTGAGCGCGTGGGTAACCTGCCGAACTACCGCGAATGGAGAAAAGCCGAGACTGCCACGCTGTCCTACGGCTACGGCCTGTCGGTGACCGCCATCCAGTTGGCCCACGCTTTCTCGGTATTGGCCAATAACGGCCGCATGGTTCCACTGAGCCTGATCCATGTCGACGAAGCGCCAAAAGCCACCCAAGTGATCCCGGAAAACGTCGCCAAGACCATGCAAGGCATGCTGCAACAAGTGATCGAGGCACCGCGTGGCGTATTCCGCGCCCAGGTGCCGGCGTACCACGTTGCGGGCAAGTCGGGTACGGCGCGCAAGACTTCGGTGGGCACCAAAGGCTATGCCGAAAACTCCTACCGTTCGCTGTTCGCCGGCTTCGGCCCAATGAGCGACCCGCGCTACGCCATCGTCGTGGTCATCGACGAGCCTAGTAAAGCCGGCTACTTCGGTGGCCTGGTTTCGGCCCCGGTGTTCAGCAAAGTGATGTCCGGCACCCTGCGCCTGATGAACATCACGCCGGACAACCTGCCGCCGACCCAACAAGCCAACGCCGGCCCGCCGGCCGCTGCTGTTAAAGCCAATGGAGGGCGCGGCTGATGTCTCTTAGCCTGAACAAGATTTTTGCCCATGCCGGCCACGATCTGCTGATTCGTGAGCTGACCCTGGACAGCCGTAATGTGCGCGCCGGTGATCTGTTCCTGGCGGTACCCGGCGGTAAGCTCGATGGCCGTGCGCATATCGCCGATGCCCTGCAACGCGGTGCGGCGGCGGTTGCCTATGAAGTGCAAGGCGCCACCGTGCTGCCGATCACCGATGTGCCGTTGATTCCGGTCAAGGGCCTGGCTGCGCAGCTTTCTGACATCGCCGGGCGTTTCTACGGTGACCCGAGCCGCCAACTCAACCTGGTGGGCGTGACGGGTACCAACGGCAAGACCAGCGTGACCCAATTGGTCGCCCAGGCGTTGGACCTGCTGGGTCAGCACTGCGGCATCGTCGGCACCCTGGGCACCGGTTTCTATGGCGCGCTGCAAAGCGGCCTGCACACCACGCCAAACCCGATTGCCGTACAAGCGACCCTGGCCGACCTGAAAAAGGCCGGCGCCAAGGCGGTTGCCATGGAAGTGTCTTCCCACGGTCTGGACCAAGGGCGTGTCACTGCCCTGGCCTTTGACGTGGCGGTGATGACCAACCTGTCCCGCGATCACCTCGACTACCACGGCACCATGGAAGCGTACGCCGCAGCCAAGGCCAAGCTGTTTGCCTGGAATGACCTGAAGTGCCGGGTGGTCAACCTCGACGACGCGTTTGGCCGCCAACTGGCGGGCCAAGACAGCGACGCGCGCTTGATCAGCTATAGCCTGCAAGATGCCAGCGCCTACCTGTATTGCCGCGAAGCCCAATTCAATGACGAAGGCGTGCGTGCCACCTTGGTGACGCCGCAGGGCGAGCACCACTTGCGCAGCACCTTGCTCGGGCGGTTCAACCTGAGTAACGTGCTCGCCGCTATCGGCGCACTGCTGGGCCTGGACTACGCCCTGGATGAAATCCTGCGGGTACTGCCAAAGCTGGAAGGCCCGGCCGGTCGCATGCAGCGCCTGGGTGGCGGCACACAACCGCTGGTGGTGGTCGATTACGCCCACACTCCGGATGCCCTGGAAAAAGTCCTCGAAGCCCTGCGCCCACATGCCAAGGGCAAACTGTTGTGCCTGTTCGGTTGCGGCGGTGATCGCGATCGCGGCAAGCGCCCATTGATGGCCGAGATTGTCGAGCGCCTGGCCGATGGCGTACTCGTCACCGACGACAACCCACGCAGCGAAGACCCGAGCCAGATTTTCGACGACATCCGTGTCGGCTTCAAAGACGCCTCCAAGGCCACCTTTGTCGCGGGCCGTGGCGCCGCCATTGCGCAGTTGATCGCCAGTGCCGGCGCGGACGACGTAGTGGTGCTGGCGGGTAAAGGTCACGAGGACTATCAGGAAATCAACGGTGAGCGCCATGCCTTCTCTGATCTGGTCGAGGCGGATCACGCCCTGACCGCCTGGGAGGTCGCCCATGCTTAAAGCGATGACATTCAGCGAGCTGGCCCAGGCCCTGTCGGCCCGTGTGCTGTCGAGCGACTGCACATTCAATGGCGTGAGTATCGACAGCCGTAACATCCAGCCGGGGCAACTGTTTGTCGCCCTGGCCGGCCCGCGTTTCGATGGCCACGACTACCTCAACGACGTTGCCGCCAAAGGTGCCGTCGGTGCCTTGGTTCAGCGTGAAGTGGCCGATTCCGCCTTGCCGCAATTGCTGGTAGCCGACACCCGCCTGGCCCTGGGCCAACTGGGCGCGCTTAACCGCGCCGCTTTTGATAAGCCGGTGGCGGCCATTACCGGTTCCAGCGGCAAGACCACGGTCAAGGAACTGCTTGCCGGCGTCTTGCGCACGCGCGGGCCGGTACTCGCGACCCGTGGCAACCTGAACAATGATTTCGGCGCACCGCTGACCCTGCTCGAACTGGCCCCGGAACACACGGCGGCAGTGATCGAACTGGGGGCTTCGCGCATCGGCGAAATCGCCTACACCGTGGCGCTGACCCAGCCGCACGTGGCGATCATCAATAACGCCGGTACCGCCCATGTCGGCGAGTTCGGCGGCCCGGAAAAAATCGTCGAAGCCAAGGGCGAAATCCTTGAAGGCCTCGACGCTTCGGGCACTGCGGTACTGAACCTGGATGACAAGGCCTTCGAGACCTGGCATGTACGCGCCGCCGGTCGCAAGGTCCTGACGTTTGCGGTGCTCAATGCCGCAGCCGATTTTTACGCCTCCAACATCAATGTCGATGCCCGTGGCTGCCCGTCTTTCACCTTGCACACCCCGCAAGGTGATGAGCACGTGCAGTTGAATTTGCTAGGCAACCATAACGTCGCCAACGCCTTGGCCGCCGCCGCTGCCGCCCATGCCCTGGGTGTGTCGCTGTTCGGTATTGCCACAGGCCTGGGCGCGGTGCAGCCGGTCAAGGGCCGCACCGTGGCGCAACTGGCTGGCAACGGCATGCGCGTGATCGATGACACCTACAACGCCAACCCGTCCTCCATCAATGCCGCTGTGGACCTGCTCAAAGGCTTTGATGGGCGCAAGGTCCTGGTACTGGGCGACATCGGCGAACTGGGCGATTGGGCTGAACAAGGCCACCGTGAAGTCGGCGCCTATGCCGCCGGCAAAGTGGACGCGCTCTACGCCGTTGGCACGAACATGGCCCATGCGGTCAACGCTTTCGGCCCTGGCGCGCGGCACTTCGCCAGCCAGGCCGAGCTGATCCAGGCGTTGACGGCGGCTGAACATGACACACACACAACCATTTTGATCAAGGGATCGCGCAGCGCGGTGATGGAAAACGTCGTCGCAGCCTTGTGTGGCTCAAGTACGGAGAAACATTAATGCTGCTGCTGCTGGCTGAGTATCTGCAACAGTTCCACAAAGGCTTCGCGGTCTTCCAGTACCTGACCCTGCGCGGGATCCTGGGTGTGCTGACCGCGCTGTCTTTGTCGCTGTTTTTAGGGCCGTGGATGATCCGCACCCTGCAGAACCTGCAAATTGGTCAATCGGTTCGTAACGACGGCCCGCAGTCGCACCTGTCCAAGTCCGGCACGCCCACCATGGGCGGTGCGCTGATTCTGTCGTCCATCGGCGTCAGCACCTTGCTGTGGGCCGACCTGCATAACCGCTACGTGTGGGTGGTGCTGCTGGTGACCCTGCTGTTCGGTGCCATCGGCTGGGTGGATGACTACCGCAAAGTGATCGAGAAAAACTCCAAGGGGCTGCCAAGCCGCTGGAAGTATTTCTGGCAGTCGGTGTTCGGCCTGGCCGCCGCGATCTTCCTGTACACCACCGCGCCAAGTGCCGTGGAAACCACCTTGATCATCCCGATGCTCAAGGACGTGAGCATCCCGCTGGGTGTTGGTTTTGTGGTGCTGACCTACTTCGTGATCGTCGGCTCCAGCAACGCGGTGAACCTGACCGACGGCCTCGACGGCCTGGCGATCATGCCGACGGTGATGGTGGGCGGCGCGCTCGGCATCTTCTGCTACCTGTCGGGTAACGTGAAATTCGCGGAATACCTGTTGATTCCTTATGTACCGGGCGCTGGTGAACTGATCGTGTTCTGCGGCGCGCTGATCGGTGCCGGCCTGGGGTTCCTGTGGTTCAACACCTACCCGGCACAAGTCTTCATGGGCGACGTCGGCGCACTGGCGCTGGGCGCGGCCTTGGGCACCATCGCGGTGATCGTTCGCCAGGAAATCGTGCTGTTCATCATGGGCGGCGTGTTCGTGATGGAAACCCTGTCGGTGGTCATCCAGGTCGCGTCCTTCAAGTTGACCGGGCGCCGCGTGTTCCGCATGGCGCCGATTCACCACCACTTTGAACTCAAGGGCTGGCCTGAGCCACGCGTGATTGTCCGCTTCTGGATCATCACCGTGATTCTGGTACTGGTCGGCCTTGCCACCCTGAAACTGAGGTAGAAACGAGTGTCCCTGATCGCTTCAGACCACTTCCGCATCGTTGTCGGCCTCGGCAAGAGCGGCATGTCCCTGGTTCGCTTCCTGGCGAACCGGGGCACGTCGTTTGCTGTGGCCGATACGCGGGAAAATCCACCGGAGCTGGTCACGCTGCGCCGTGACTACCCGCACGTGGAAGTGCGTTGTGGCGAGCTGGATGTCGAGTTTCTGTGCCGTGCCGATGAGCTCTACGTGAGCCCGGGCCTGGCCCTGGCGACACCGGCCCTGCAAGCGGCGGCGGCCCGTGGCGTGAAGCTGTCCGGCGATATCGACCTGTTCGCGCGCAACGCGAAGGCGCCGATCGTGGCCATCAGCGGTTCCAACGCCAAGAGCACCGTTACCACCCTGGTGGGTGAGATGGCAGCGGCGGCGGGCAAGCGTGTGGCTGTCGGCGGCAATCTTGGCGTGCCGGCCCTGGACCTGCTCAGCGACGACGTCGAGCTGTACGTGATGGAATTGTCGAGCTTCCAGTTGGAAACCACCCACGACCTGGGCGCCGAAGTGGCGACGGTACTGAACGTCAGCGAAGACCATATGGACCGCTACAGCGGCCTGCCGGCTTATCACCTGGCCAAGCACCGGATTTTCCGTGGCGCCAGGCAATTTGTCGTCAACCGTCAGGATGCCCTGAGCCGTCCGCTGATGGGCGAGGGCATGCCCTGCTGGACGTTCGGCCTGGGCAAACCGGACTTCAAAGGCTTCGGCATTCGTGAAGAGAACGGCGAGAAATACCTGGCGTTCGAATTCCAGAACCTGATGCCGGTACGCGAACTGAAGATCCGTGGCGCACACAACCAGTCCAATGCCCTGGCGGCCTTGGCGCTCGGTCACGCGGTTGGCCTGCCATTCGACGCCATGCTCGCCAGCCTGCGCACCTTTGCCGGGCTTGAGCATCGCTGCCAGTGGGTGCGCGACCTCAATGGCGTCAGCTATTACAACGACTCCAAAGCCACCAACGTCGGTGCGGCCCTGGCGGCCATCGAAGGCCTGGGTGCCGATATCGACGGCAAGCTGGTGCTGATCGCCGGTGGTGATGGCAAGGGTGCCGACTTCAAGGACCTTAAAGCGCCAGTGGCCGCCCATTGCCGCGCCGTGGTGCTGATGGGCCGCGATTCGGACCTGATCGCCGCCGCCCTCGGTGACGCTGTACCGCAAGTACGCGCAGCTTCCCTGGACGACGCCATTGCCCAGTGCAAAGCCCTGGCCCAGCCCGGCGATGCGGTGTTGCTGTCGCCCGCGTGCGCCAGCTTCGACATGTTCAAGAACTATGAAGAGCGCGGCCACCTGTTCGCCCGCGCCGTGGAGGCTTTGGCATGAGCCTCAACCTGAGAAACATCATCAAGCCCTACCCGTCGCCGATCATTACCGGGCGCGGCATTGACCTTGATTTCCCTATGCTCGCCGGTTGCCTGGCGCTGCTCGGCCTGGGCCTAGTGATGATCACCTCGGCGTCCTCCGAAGTGGCTGCCGTGCAGTCGGGCAACACGCTGTACATGATGATCCGTCACCTGGTGTACCTGGTGATCGGCCTGGGCGCCTGCATCGTCACCATGATGATCCCGATTGCCACCTGGCAGCGTCTGGGTTGGCTGATGCTGATCGGTGCGTTCGGCTTGCTGGTCATGGTGATCGTGCCGGGCATTGGCCGCGAGGTGAACGGTTCAATGCGCTGGATCGGCTTCGGCGCGTTCAACGTGCAGCCTTCGGAAATCGCCAAGGTGTTCGTGGTGATCTACCTCGCCGGTTACCTGGTGCGCCGCCAGAAAGAAGTACGCGAAAGCTGGATGGGCTTCTTCAAGCCGTTCATCGTGCTGCTGCCCATGGCTGGCCTGTTGCTGATGGAGCCCGACTTCGGGGCCACGGTGGTGATGATGGGCGCCGCCGCCGCGATGCTGTTCCTGGGTGGCGTCGGGCTGTTCCGCTTCACCTTGATGGTGGTGCTGGCGGTCGCGGCGGTGACCATCCTGGTGCAGGCGCAGCCCTACCGGATGGCGCGTTTGATCACCTTCACCGACCCCTGGTCCGACCAGTTCGGCTCCGGCTACCAGTTGACCCAGGCGCTGATTGCCTTCGGTCGCGGCGAGTGGCTGGGCGTGGGCCTGGGCAACAGTGTGCAGAAGCAGTTCTACCTGCCGGAAGCCCACACCGACTTCGTGTTCTCGGTATTGGCCGAGGAGTTGGGTGTGGTGGGATCGCTGTGCACCGTTGCGCTGTTTGTGTTCGTTTGCGTGCGCGCCATGTACATCGGCTTGTGGGCCGAGAAGGCCAAGCAGTTCTTCGCTGCCTACGTGGCTTATGGGTTGGCCTTCCTGTGGATCGGCCAGTTCCTGATCAACATCGGCGTGAACGTCGGCCTGCTGCCGACCAAGGGCCTGACCTTGCCGTTCCTCAGTTACGGCGGCAGTTCGTTGGTGATTTGCTGCGCCTGTCTCGGCTTGCTGCTACGTATCGAGTGGGAGAGTCGTACCCACCTGGGCAGCGAAGAGATGGAGTTCAGCGAGAGCGACTTCGCCGAGGAGCCGACCCATGGGCGCTAATGTGCTGATCATGGCAGGCGGCACCGGGGGGCATGTGTTCCCGGCCCTGGCTTGCGCCCGTGAATTCCAGAACCGTGGCTACACCGTGCACTGGCTGGGTACACCCCGTGGCATCGAAAACGAATTGGTGCCTAATGCCGGCTTGCCGCTGCATTTGATCAACGTCACCGGTTTGCGTGGCAAGAGCAAGTTGTCGCTGCTCAAGGCGCCGTTCGTGCTGCTCAAGGCGGTCATGCAGGCGCGCAAGATCATTCGCGAGCTCAAGCCAGTGTGTGTGCTCGGCTTTGGCGGTTATGTGACCGGCCCCGGTGGCGTCGCGGCGAAACTCGCGGGCGTGCCGGTGATCGTCCACGAACAGAACGCCGTCGCCGGTACCGCCAACCGCCTGCTGGTGCCGTTGGCTGCGCGGGTGTGTGAAGCCTTTCCGAAAACCTTCGCCGCCTCCGACAAGCTTCGCACCACCGGCAACCCGGTGCGTACCGAACTGTTCATGGCCATTGCGCGTGACGCGCTGGCGGGGCGCAAGGCACACCTGCTGATCCTGGGCGGAAGCCTGGGCGCCGAGCCTCTGAACAAATTGCTGCCTGAAGCCGTTGCGCAACTTCCTGAGGATGTGCGCCCGGAGATCTTCCACCAGGCCGGCAAGAACCACGATGAAGTCACCGCCGCGCGTTATCGCGAGGCCGGTGTAGAGGCCAATGTACAGCCCTTCATCAAAGACATGGCCCAAGCCTATGGCTGGGCCGACCTGGTGGTCTGCCGCGCTGGTGCGCTGACCGTCAGTGAACTGGCGGCCGCCGGTCTGCCGTCCTTGCTGGTGCCTTTGCCCCACGCCATCGACGATCACCAGACCCGCAACGCCGAATATTTGGCCGGGGAGGGCGCTGCCTTCCTGCTGCCGCAAAGAACGACTGGCGCCGCCGATTTGGCCGCTCGCCTGACCGAGGTTTTGATGCAACCGGAACGACTCAACAGCATGGCGAGCACCGCAAGCCGCCTGGCCAAACCTGACGCAACCCGTACCGTGGTCGATATCTGCCTGGAGGTGGCCCATGGTTGAGAATCAGAAAGCCATGCCGCAACCCGAGATGCGCCGCATCCGTCGTATTCACTTCGTCGGTATCGGTGGCGTGGGCATGTGCGGCATCGCCGAAGTGTTGCTGAACCTGGGCTATCAGGTCTCCGGCTCGGACTTGAAAGAGTCGCCGGTCACCGAGCGCCTGAAGTCCTTCGGCGCGCAGATCTTTATCGGCCACCGTGCCGAGAACGCTGCCGAGGCTGACGTGCTGGTGGTGTCCAGTGCCGTGAACACCTCCAACCCGGAAGTGGCCACTGCCCTTGAACGCCGTATTCCAGTGGTGCCGCGTGCCGAGATGCTCGCCGAGCTGATGCGCTATCGCCACGGCATCGCCGTCGCCGGTACCCATGGCAAGACCACCACCACCAGCCTGATCGCCTCGGTGTTCGCCGCCGGTGGCCTGGACCCGACCTTCGTCATCGGTGGCCGCCTGAATGCAGCTGGCACCAATGCCCAGCTCGGCACCAGCCGCTACCTGATCGCCGAAGCCGATGAAAGTGACGCGAGCTTCCTGCACCTGCAACCGCTGGTCGCCGTCGTCACCAACATCGACGAAGACCACATGGCGACCTACGACGGTGACTTCAACAAATTGAAGAAAACCTTCGTCGACTTCCTGCACAACCTGCCGTTCTACGGTTTGGCCGTGGTGTGCCTGGACGACCCGGTAGTGCGTGAAATCCTGCCTCAGGTCAAACGCCCGACCGTGACCTACGGCTTCAGCGAAGACGCCGACGTGCGCGCAATCAATGTGCGCCAGGAAGGCATGCAAACCTTCTTCACCGTGCTGCGTCCTGATCGCGAGCCGCTGGACGTGTCGGTGAACATGCCGGGCAACCACAACGTGCTGAACTCTTTGGCGACCATCTGCATTGCTACCGATGAAGGCGTCAGCGATGAAGCCATCGTCGAGGGCCTGTCGCGCTTTGCCGGTGTGGGCCGTCGTTTCCAGGTCTACGGCCAACTGCCGGTTGAAGGCGGTGACGTGATGCTGGTGGACGACTACGGTCACCACCCGACCGAAGTGGCGGCCGTGATCAAGGCCGTGCGCGGTGGCTGGCCGGAGCGCCGCCTGGTGATGGTGTACCAGCCGCACCGCTACAGCCGCACTCGCGACCTGTACGACGATTTCGTCAATGTACTGGCCGATGCCAACGTCCTGTTGCTGATGGAAGTCTACCCGGCCGGTGAAGAACCGATCCCGGGCGCTGACAGCCGCAAGCTGTGCAACAGCATCCGCCAGCGCGGCCAGCTGGACCCGATCTACATCGAGCGTGGCGTGGACCTGGCGCCTATCGTCAAGCCGCTGCTGCGTGCCGGCGACATCCTGCTGTGCCAGGGCGCCGGTGATATCGGTGGCCTTGCGCCCAAGTTGCTGGCGAGCCCGCTGTTTGCAGCCGCGGCCAAGGGGAAGTCGAAATGATCACTGACTACGGCTCCCTGTTTTCCACCCTTGCGCCTGCCGACTTCGGTCGCGTCGCCGTGCTGTTCGGCGGCAAGAGCGCCGAGCGCGAAGTGTCGCTCAAGTCCGGCAATGCGGTGCTTGAGGCGCTGCAAAGTGCTGGCGTGAACGCGTTCGGTATCGATGTGGGCGATGATTTTCTCGCCCGCCTGCAGGCCGAGAAGATCGACCGTGCCTTTCTCATTCTTCACGGCCGTGGCGGTGAAGACGGCAGCATGCAGGGCCTGCTCGAGTGCGCCGGCATCCCTTACACCGGCAGCGGCATCCTCGCCTCGGCCTTGGCGATGGACAAGTTGCGCACCAAGCAGGTGTGGCACAGCCTGGGCATTCCGACCCCGCGTCACGCCGTATTGTGCAGCGAAGACGATTGTATTTCTGCGGCCAAGGAACTGGGCCTGCCTTTGATCGTCAAACCTGCCCATGAAGGCTCCAGTATCGGCATGGCCAAAGTGAACTCGGCCGCCGAATTGATCGACGCATGGAAAGCGGCAAGTACCTACGATTCGCAAGTGTTGGTGGAACAGTGGATTTCCGGTCCCGAGTACACCATCGCCACCCTGCGTGGCCAGGTATTGCCGCCCATCGCTTTGGGCACGCCCCACACCTTTTATGACTACGACGCCAAGTACCTGGCTTCCGATACTCAGTACCGGATCCCCTGCGGCCTCGAAGCAACCAAGGAACAAGAATTGATGGACCTCACGGCGAAAGCCTGTGAGGCGCTGGGTATCGCCGGTTGGGCGCGGGCAGACGTGATGCAGGATGACCAAGGGAATTTCTGGTTCCTTGAAGTCAACACCGCACCGGGCATGACCGACCACAGCCTGGTTCCCATGGCAGCCCGTGCCGCCGGTCTGGATTTCCAGCAGTTAGTGCTGGCGATCCTGGCCGACAGCATTGAGCCAAGAGGCTAAACACATGAACGGCGCATCGCTTCGTCATCAGCCCCCACAAGCACCGAGCCGCAAGCCGGTGCCACGGGGTGCAAGCCGAATGGTGGCTAAAGAGCCGATGTCTTCGCGCCTGCCAAAAGCCAACTTTGGTTTTATCAAGGCGTTGTTCTGGCCGGTGCTGCTGGTGGTGTTGGGCTTTGGTACGTACGAAGGCGCACAGCGCCTGTTGCCGTATGCCGACCGGCCGATCACCAAGATCAGCGTGCAGGGCGACCTGAGCTACATCAGCCAGCAAGCGGTACAGCAGCGCATCGGCCCATACCTGGCGGCGAGCTTCTTTACCATCGACCTGGCGGGCATGCGCTCGGAGTTGGAACAGATGCCGTGGATCGCCCACGCCGAAGTTCGCCGTGTATGGCCGGACCAGGTGACGATCCGCCTGGAAGAACAACTGCCCGTGGCCCGTTGGGGCGATGAAGCGCTGTTGAACAACCAGGGCCAGGCGTTCACCCCGCGTGAGCTGGCCAACTACGAACACCTGCCGCAGCTGTTCGGGCCGCAGCGGGCGCAGCAGCAAGTGATGCAGCAGTACCAGGCCTTGAGCCAGATGCTGCGGCCACTGGGCTTCTCCATTGCACGCCTGGAATTGCGTGAGCGGGGCAGCTGGTTTTTGACGACCGGGGCAGGCAGTTCCGGCCCGGGCATCGAGTTGTTGCTGGGACGCGACCGCTTGGTGGAAAAGATGCGCCGCTTTATTGCCATCTATGAAAAAACCTTGAAAGAACAGATTACGAACATTGCGAGCGTCGACCTGCGTTACGCCAACGGCCTGGCCGTCGGATGGCGTACACCGGCTGCGCCCACGGCAGCACAACCCGCTGTCGCGAAGAATTAAGAAGAGGCAGGACCCATGGCAAACGTGCAAAGCGGCAAAATGATCGTCGGTCTCGATATCGGCACCTCCAAGGTGGTGGCGCTGGTGGGCGAGGTCGGGGAAGACGGCGCGATCGAAATCGTCGGTATTGGCACGCATCCGTCCCGGGGCCTGAAGAAGGGCGTGGTGGTGAACATCGAGTCCACCGTGCAATCGATCCAGCGCGCCATCGAAGAAGCGCAGTTGATGGCCGGTTGCCGGATTCACTCGGCGTTCGTCGGCGTGGCCGGCAACCACATCCGCAGCCTGAACTCCCACGGCATCGTGGCGATCCGCGACCGTGAAGTCAGCTCGGCCGACCTTGAGCGCGTGCTCGACGCTGCCCAGGCCGTGGCGATCCCGGCAGACCAGCGCGTGCTGCACACCCTGCCGCAGGACTACGTGATCGACAACCAGGAAGGTGTGCGCGAGCCCCTGGGCATGTCGGGCGTGCGTCTGGAAGCCAAGGTTCACGTGGTGACCTGCGCCGTCAACGCCGCACAGAACATTGAAAAATGCGTGCGCCGCTGCGGCCTGGAAATCGACGACATCATTCTCGAGCAGTTGGCCTCGGCCTACTCGGTACTGACCGACGACGAAAAAGAGCTGGGCGTGTGCCTGGTGGACATCGGCGGCGGCACCACCGACATCGCGATCTTCACCGAGGGTGCGATCCGTCACACCGCGGTGATCCCGATTGCCGGCGACCAGGTCACCAACGACATCGCCATGGCGTTGCGCACACCGACCCAGTACGCCGAAGAAATCAAGATCCGCTACGCCTGCGCCCTGGCCAAGCTGGCCGGTGCCGGCGAGACCATCAAGGTGCCAAGCGTGGGTGACCGTCCACCGCGCGAGCTGTCGCGCCAGGCCCTGGCCGAAGTGGTCGAGCCACGTTACGACGAGCTGTTCACCCTGATCCAGGCTGAACTGCGCCGCAGCGGCTACGAAGATTTGATCCCGGCCGGCATCGTGCTGACCGGTGGTACCTCGAAGATGGAAGGCGCGGTCGAGTTGGCCGAAGAGATCTTCCACATGCCGGTGCGCCTGGGCGTGCCCCATGGCGTGAAAGGCCTGGGCGACGTAGTGCGCAACCCGATTTATTCCACCGGTGTGGGCTTGCTGTTGTACGGGCTGCAAAAGCAGACCGACGGCATTTCCCTGTCGGGCCCGAGCATCCGTGACAGCTACCGCAGCGACGACGAGGCGAAAGCGCCGTTGTTCGAGCGGCTGCAGGCTTGGGTAAAAGGCAATTTCTAAAGATTTACCGCGACACCGCAACACCCGCAACAAGCAGTAGGCGAAAAAACTAGAGAAAATGAAAGGAGAGGGAACATGTTCGAACTCGTAGACAATATCCCCGCTAGCCCGGTTATCAAAGTAATCGGTGTCGGCGGTGGCGGCGGCAACGCTGTCAACCACATGGTCAAGAGCAACATTGAAGGCGTTGAGTTCATCTGCGCCAACACTGATGCCCAGGCGCTCAAAAGCATCGGCGCGCGGACCATCCTGCAATTGGGCACCGCGGTGACCAAGGGCCTCGGCGCTGGCGCCAATCCGGAAGTCGGCCGTCAAGCCGCCCTGGAAGACCGCGAGCGTATTGCCGAAGTGCTGCAAGGCACCAACATGGTGTTCATCACCACCGGCATGGGCGGCGGTACCGGTACCGGTGCTGCACCGATCATTGCCGAAGTGGCCAAGGAAATGGGGATTCTGACCGTTGCTGTCGTGACGCGTCCGTTCCCGTTCGAAGGCCGCAAGCGCATGCAGATCGCCGACGAAGGTATCCGTCTGCTGTCTGAAAGCGTCGACTCGTTGATCACCATCCCCAACGAGAAACTGCTGACCATCCTGGGCAAGGATGCCAGCCTGCTGTCTGCCTTCGCCAAGGCTGACGATGTACTGGCCGGTGCCGTTCGCGGTATCTCCGACATCATCAAGCGCCCAGGCATGATCAACGTCGACTTTGCCGACGTACGTACGGTCATGAGCGAAATGGGCATGGCGATGATGGGCACTGGCTGCGCCAGCGGTCCGAACCGTGCACGCGAAGCCACCGAAGCGGCCATCCGCAACCCGTTGCTCGAAGACGTTAACCTGCAAGGTGCACGCGGCATCCTGGTGAACATCACCGCCGGTCCCGACCTGTCCCTGGGTGAGTACTCCGACGTGGGTAGCATCATCGAAGCCTTCGCTTCCGAGCACGCCATGGTCAAAGTCGGTACCGTTATCGATCCGGACATGCGCGATGAGCTGCATGTAACCGTGGTTGCCACCGGCCTGGGTGCAAAAATCGAGAAGCCAGTGAAGGTCATCGACAACACCCTGCACACCAGCCAGGCCAGCCAGGCAGCCGCCGCTCCAGCCCCTGCTCGCCAGGAACTGCCGTCGGTGAACTACCGTGACCTGGACCGTCCGACCGTGATGCGCAACCAGGCTCAGGCCGGTGCTGCGGCGTCCCGTAGCCCGAATCCGCAAGATGACCTGGACTACCTGGACATCCCGGCATTCCTGCGTCGTCAGGCCGATTAATGGAATGTATCAGGGCTATGAAGGTGATTGGTGTTCAGCAAAGGTCTGGTCTGCTATTATCGCCAGCCTTTGTTGATACCAGTTCGCAATTTGCGCTGAAGCGGTCCAAGCCATGATTAAACAACGCACCCTGAAGAATATTATTCGTGCCACAGGTGTAGGTCTGCACTCCGGGGAGAAGGTATACCTGACCCTCAAGCCTGCACCTGTCGACACCGGCATCGTGTTTGTGCGTGCCGACCTGGACCCTGTGGTGCAGATTCCTGCTCGCGCGGAAAACGTTGGCGAAACCACTATGTCGACCACATTGGTCAACGGTGACGTCAAAGTGGACACGGTGGAGCACTTGCTCTCGGCCATGGCTGGCCTGGGCATCGATAACGCCTACGTCGAGCTCTCCGCGTCCGAAGTCCCGATCATGGATGGCAGCGCTGGCCCCTTCGTATTCTTGATTCAATCTGCCGGCCTGGAAGAACAGGACGCAGCCAAGAAGTTCATTCGCATTCTGCGGGAAGTGACAGTAGAAGACGGCGACAAGCGCGCCACCTTCGTCCCGTTCGAAGGCTTTAAAGTGAGCTTTGAGATCGATTTCGATCACCCGGTATTCCGTGACCGCACCCAAAGTGCAAGCGTGGATTTTTCCAGCACTTCGTTCGTAAAAGAAGTCAGCCGCGCCCGTACCTTTGGTTTCATGAGTGACATCGAGTACCTGCGCAAGCACAACCTCGCACTCGGCGGCAGCGTGGAAAACGCCATCGTGGTCGACGCGGATGGTGTACTGAACGAAGACGGCCTTCGCTATGAAGACGAATTCGTGAAGCACAAGATCCTCGATGCAATCGGTGACCTCTACCTGCTGGGCAATAGCCTGATAGGCGAGTTCAAAGGCTTCAAGTCGGGCCACGCCCTTAACAACCAGCTGCTGCGCAAGTTGATTGAGCAGACAGACGCTTGGGAAGTCGTGACCTTCGAAGATGCCAGCACCGCACCGATCTCTTACATGCGTCCCGTTGCGGCGGTGTAAGTAACAACTCTCTTTCTTTAGTTTTGAAAGGCTGCCTTCGGGTGGCCTTTTTTTATGCCTGACGAATATCCAAATGTGGGAGCTGGCTTGCCTGCGATAGCGGCCTGCCAGTTAGCTTATAGGTAGCTGACCCACCGCGATCGCAGGCAAGCCAGCTCTCACAATTGACCTCATCAGTTTGAGGTCTTTGAAACATCCATTGTCCGGTTACGGCCGCTGTGCTTGGCCTGATACAACGCTTGGTCAGCCTTGAGCAGCAGGTCTTCAAGGGAAATACGGCTGTGCTTCTGCCAGGTACTCAGGCCGATGCTTAAGGTGATCGGTTGCTCGTCCCCGACCACTCTCGGCAAGTGCTGGACCCCCTCGCGGATATGCTCGGCGATCACCCACGCCCCCTTGGCGTCGGTATTGGGCAGCACCACCGCGAATTCTTCACCGCCGTAACGCGCCGCCAGGTCGGCAGGGCGGCGGATATGGCTGGCGATCACCTGTGCGACTGTACGCAACGCCTCATCGCCGCCCTGGTGACCATGACGGTCGTTGAAGGCCTTGAAGTGGTCCACATCGATCATCAACACGCTCAACGACTCGGTCGAGCGTTGTGCCCGGTCCCATTCCAGCCGCAAGCGTTCGTCCAGGGTGCGGCGGTTGGCCAGGCCGGTAAGGGCGTCGGTGGCTGCCAGTTCTGACAGCACCTGCTCGGCGCGATGGCGGCGGCGCAGCTCCATGCACAGTGCCCAGGTCAGCCATAACAAGCCCACGCACAACACTCCGGTCGCGATGCTGACCAGCCACGCCGCACGTCGCCAGGGTGCGAACATTTCATCGCTGGACAAGGCCACTGCCACGATCAGCGGCAAGTCGCCCACATTGGAAAAGCTGTAGAGCCGTGCCTGGCGATCGACGCTGGAGATGCTTTGGAAGCTGCCGTCCCGTTCGCGCAGCATGCGCGCCACATTCGGGCGCTGGCTCAGGTCCTTATCGATGATGTCCACTTCCAGCAAAGGCTCTTGCGCGAGCAGGATGCCTTGGTGGTTGAGCAGGTTGATGGTGCTGTTGTTGCCGATGTTCAAGCTGCTGAACAACTGATGAAAGTACGACAGGCGCATGGAGGCGACCGCCACCCCCAGAAAACGCCCGTCCGCTGACGAAACGCGACGGCTGAACGCGATGCGCCAGGGGTCGTCACACTGACAGCGGGCCATGAACGGGCGGCTGATATACAAGCCCAGGTCGGGGTTGTTGCGGTGGGCCTGAAAATAGTCACGGTCGGCAAAGTTACCCAGCTTGGGCGTAAGCAGGGACGAATCGGCAATCACCTCGCCGGCCGGGTCCAACAGCAGGATATCGCCCTTGTAGGGCGCCGCAGCGGAACGATCGAACAGCACCAAATGACGGATGCTCTCTGAAACATCTTGCAGGTCGGTGCGCTCGGTGGCGCTGATCAAGCCTTTGAGGGCCATGTCGTAAAGTTCGACATTGCGCAGCACGTCAGCGTCGATCAATTGCGTGATGGTATTGGCGGTGCGCTTGGCCGTCTGCAGGGTGTTGGCATGTTCACGAATCAGCAGCGCAGTCACGACCCCCACGATCAGCAACACCGTGAGCGTGCTGCCCAGGATCAGCAGGCGCTCCGGGCGCGTAAGGCTTGAATTCATCGAGCACACTTTTGCGTTGAGAATGCCCTTAGCGTAGTAGCAACTCTTGAATATGGCTGTAGGAGCGAGCTTGCTCGCGAAAAACTCACAGACGCCGCGTTTATTCAGGAAGCACGCGTTATCGTTAACGTTTTTCGCGAGCAAGCTCGCTCCTACCTGTATTCAGAACACGTTGATCGGGTAATCCACGATCACGCGGTACTCATCCACATCGCGGTCCACCGCCGAGTAGCCATTGCTGCCGCGATTGGTCGCCCATTGCAGGCGCACGGCCAAGTCCTTGGCCTTGCCGCCCTGCACCACATATTTCAGGTCGATATCGCGCTCCCAGTGCTTGGCGTCCTTTCCATCGGCGCTGTACCAGTTGCTGTAGCCACGACTGTTGGGGTCGACCTTGGTCAGGTCGGTCTTGCCGCTGATGTACGACACGGCGGACGTCAGGCCGGGCACGCCGAGGCCGGCAAAATCGTACGCGTACTTGAGCTTCCAGGAGCGCTCGTTGGGGCCGTTGAAGTCCGAGTACTGCTGGGAGTTGTCCAGGTACACGCTGTCGCCCTGGGTGATGTAGTCGAACGGCGTGTTGCCATTGACGCGCTGATAAGTCGCCGTGACGCTGTGGTTGCCCACCCCCACGGTGAAATGCAGGCTGTAGGTGTTGTTGTCGATATCGCCCAGCAGTGATTGGCCGGTGTCCTGAGTGTGGTAGTAGTGCAGGCCGGGGGTCAGGCTGACCAGGTCGTTCAGGGCGTAGGTGTATTCCAGGTCGTAGTAATACTGGTGCCAGACGTCCTTCAGTTCGGAGGCGTACAGGTTGCTGGTCAGCCCCTCAATCGCGCTGAACGACACACCAGCCCAGTCCAGGTGCTGGCTGTCGGTGTTGGCGGGCAGCGTGCCGTAGCTGGTGCCGATGCGCCGATGGCCGCTCTGGTTGTAGAGCTTGGTGAAACTGGCCTGGCCGCCTTCGAACATCCAGCCGTCGAAGCTGTGGTTGGTCAGGCTCACGCCACGGAAGGTCTGCGGCAACATGCGCGTCATGCCGCCGGCGATCACCGGGTTGTTGAGGAGCAGGTCGCCGGCTTTCAGTTCGGTGTCGAAGGCGCGCAGCTTCAAGGTGCCGCCGGCCGTCGAAAACGAACCCGGCGCCTTGCCGTTGCCGCTGCCATACGGAAGGATGCTGGAGCCATCCGTACCGCCACCGCCGTCGAGCTTGAGGCCGAGCATGGCATTGACGTCCAGGCCGAAGCCGACGGTGCCCTGGGTGTAGCCGGATTCGAAAGTGCCGATAAAGCCCTGGCCCCATTCCTTGCTGTCATCGGTATGAATATCGCGCCGGTCGCGGTTCATGTAGTAGTTGCGGGTGTTGATGGTGAGGTGGGAGCCTTCGACGAAACCGTCGTTGGGGGTAGTGTCTGCCGCGTGGGCCAGTGGGGCGATCGTTGCTGCAATCGCGAGGAATAACGGGGTGAACGTCAGCGAGTTCTTCACCGGTAAAGCTCCTTTGGTCAATCCATAATGGCCAGTGTCGTGAGGGTGTGCCCGGCCTTTTTTTACGGCAAAAAAAAGCCGCTGAAAATCAGCGGCTTTAAGACAGATTCCCAGTGTAGAGCCCTGGAAAAAAGTCGAGGGAAATTCGGGTAAGCGGGTCAGCTGTCTTTGCCACCGCGCTCATCGGTGCGTCAAAGTAACGCAGGCGAGCGCTGCGATACAGAGTGTAACAAGATAATAACTATTGCCCAAACCGCAACAGTGCGAGCGATGGGATCTCCTGTGGGAGCTGGCTTGCCTGCGATGCAGACACCTCGGTATGCCAGGCGCACCGAGGTGATGCTATCGCAGGCAAGCCAGCTCCCACATTTTTTTGGCCGAGTTGTTTAGACCGGAAGGGTAATACCAAAGGTATTGCCACCGCCTTCACTGCGCACAAACACATCCCCCCCATGCATCAACGCAATCGCCTTGACGATCGCCAGCCCCAGCCCGTGATTGGCCCCGCTGTTGCTGCGCGAGGCATCCACCCGATAGAAGCGTTCGAACAGGCGTGGCAAGTGTTCGCTGGCAATGGCCTCGCCGGGGTTGGTCACGCCAATCGTCACTTGGTGTGCCTGCACTTGAATGTGCACGTCGATGACTTGCCCCGGCGCGGTATGTTGTACGGCATTGCTCAGCAGGTTGATCAGTGCGCGCCGCAGGTGGGCTTTTTCGATCTGCACCACGGCATCGCCGTGCACGTGCACTTCGACCTGGGCGTCTTCGAGGATGAAGTCCAGGTAGTCGAGGGTGGTGGCCACTTCATCGGCCAGGGCGCTTTCGATCAGCTTGGTGGCCTTGCTGCCTTGGTCGGCGCTGGCGAGGAACAGCATGTCATTGATGATCGAGCGCAGCCGTTCCAGCTCTTCCAGGTTCGATTGCAGCACCTCGAAATAGTGCTCTGCCGAACGGCCGCGAGTAAGAGCCACCTGGGTCTGGCCGATCAGATTGGTGAGCGGCGAACGCAGTTCATGGGCGACGTCGGCGTTGAACGATTCCAGGCGCGAATACGCCTGTTCGACCCGGTCGAGGGTGGCGTTGAACGAATTGACGAATTGGCTCAGTTCCGGCGGCAAGGGCGACAATTGCAGGCGCCCGGAGAGTTTCGGCGGCGCAAGTTTTTGCGCCTCATCCGAGAGTTTGCCCAGGGGCTTGAGGCCGATACGCGCGACCCAGAACCCCAACAGTGCCGCCAGTATGACGCCCACCAATGCCAGGCTGATCAACGCCACCAGCAAGTGATGCTGGGTGGCGCGGAAGTTCTCCGTGTCGATGGCAATCATGAAGCGCAGCGCCGGGCGCTGGTCCTTGGCGGCAAACTGGCTGACCAGCACCTTGAACGGATAATCGTGACCGGGCAAGCGCAGGTCGCGTTTGCCCGTGGGGCCTTCGGCAAAGGCGCGAATCTGCGCATCTGGTTCACCGTATTCGTAGCTCGGGTCACTGCTGACCACCCAGAAACGGATGCGCTTGTCTTCTTCCCCCAACAGCTTGAGCTTGGACCTGATCTTGGCCCAATGCTCTGGCGTGCCGAAGCGATTGATCGACGATTCCAGCACGCTGTAGCGCGCATCCAGCTCGGCACCTGGCAACAGCCCGAGGCCACGGTCCACCTGCTGGTACAGCGCGCCGCCGATCAACAGGAAGATCAGCAGCGCCACCAGGGTGAACATGCCGCTCAGGCGCAGGGCGATGGAATTAGCGACCACTGTGGTTTTCCTGCATGCGGTTCTCCAGCACATAACCCATGCCACGAATGGTGTGCAGCAGCTTGTGTTCGAACGGCCCATCGAGCTTGGCGCGCAGGCGCTTGATCGCCACTTCGACCACGTTGGCGTCGCTGTCGAAATTGATGTCCCAGACCATCTCGGCAATCGCGGTTTTGGACAGGATCTCGCCCTGGCGCCGCGCCAATACGCTGAGCAGCGAGAACTCCTTGGCGGTCAGGTCCAGGCGCAGGCCGTTGCGGCTGGCCTTGCGGCTGATCAGGTCGATCCACAGGTCAGCGACGGTGACCTGCACCGGTTCATGGCCGCCGCTGCGACGGGTCAGGGCTTGCAGGCGGGCCACCAGTTCCAGGAACGAAAACGGCTTGCCCAGATAATCGTCGGCGCCTTCGCGCAGGCCGCGGATGCGGTCTTCCACGCGCTCGCGGGCGGTGAGCATGATCACCGGCGTCTGCTTGCGGGCGCGTAGGGCGCGCAATACACCGAAGCCATCCAGGCCGGGCAGCATCACGTCGAGCACGATCACCGCGTAATCGTTCTCCAGCGCCAGGTGCAGGCCTTCGATGCCTTCGCGGGCTACATCAACGGTGTAGCCTTGCTCGGTCAGGCCGCGGTGCAGGTAGTCCGCGGTTTTTTCTTCATCTTCAATAATCAGGACGCGCATGACCGCCTCAGTGTGTGGTCGCCAGCGCCAGCGCTGGTTTGGGCCTGTGGAAAAAACGCTCAAGGTACAAGTATATGACCGGCGTGGTGAACAGCGTCAGCGCCTGGCTCACCAGCAAGCCACCGACCACCGCGATGCCTAGCGGCTGGCGCAACTCCGCCCCCGGGCCAGCGCCGAGCATCAACGGCACTGCGCCGAGCAACGCGGCAAGGGTGGTCATGATGATCGGCCGGAACCGTGTCACGCAGGCTTCATAAATCGCATCTTCGGGCGGCAGCCCGCGTACCCGCTGCGCCTCCAAGGCGAAGTCGATCATCAAGATACCGTTTTTCTTCACGATGCCGATCAGCAGCACCAGGCCGATCAAGGCCATGATCGAAAAGTCCTGGCCCAGCAGCCACAGCATGATCAGCGCACCGAGGCCCGCCGAAGGCAGGGTGGAAATGATCGTCAGCGGGTGCACAAAACTCTCATACAGCACACCCAGAATAATGTAGACCGCTACCAGCGCCGCGAGGATCAGCCAGGGTTGGCTGGCCAGCGAGCTCTGGAACGCCTGGGCCGCACCCTGGAAGTTGCCGATGATTGTGCTCGGCATGCCGATTTCGTTCTTGGCCTGGTCGAGCATGATCACCGCATCGCCCAGGGCCACGCCAGGCGCCAGGTTGAACGACAGGTTGGCGGCGGGGAACATGCCGTCATGGCTGATGGACAAAGGCCCGACTGTGGGCGGGTCGACTTTGGCCAAGGCCGACAACGGCACCATCTCGTTGGTCAATGGCGAGCGCAGGTAAAAATAGTTGAGGCTTTCGGCCTTGCCGCGCTGTTGGCTGTCCAGTTCGAGTATCACTTGGTACTGGTTGATCTCGGTCTGGAACTCGTTGATCTGGCGCTGGCCGAAGGCGTCGTACAGCGCCTGGTCGACATCGGTGGCGGTCAGGCCGAAGCGCGCAGCGGCCTGGCGGTCGATGCTGATGTGGGTGATGCTGCCGCCCAGTTGCAGGTCGTTGGACAGGTCGCGAAACGCCGGGTTGGCGCGCAGTTTTTCGGTGAGGCGTTGGGTCCAGGTGTTCAGCGTCGGGCCGTCGTTGCTCTTGAGCACATATTGGTACTGGGCGCGGCTGGGGCCGGAGCTCAGGTTGATGTCCTGGCCGGCGCGCAGGTACAGCACGATGCCCGGCACCTTCGCCAGTTGCGGGCGGATGCGGTCGATGAACTGGCTGGCGGACACATTGCGTTCGCTGCGGTCTTTCAAGGCGATCCAGAAGCGGCCGTTGGCGATGGTCTGGTTGCTGCCGGTGACGCCGACCGAATGGGAAAACGCCTGCACCGCCGGGTCGGCCTTGACGATCTCGGCCAGGGCCTTGTGCTTGGCGACCATGTCCTTGTACGACACGTCGGCCGCCGCTTCGCTGGTGCCGAGCACGAAACCGGTGTCTTGCACCGGGAAGAAACCCTTGGGGATAAACACATAGCCGACCACCGCCAGGGCCAGGGTTACCACGAAGATCGCGACCATGCTGCGTTGGTGCGCAAGGGCACGGCGCAGGTTGCGCGCATAGCCGGCCAGCAGGCGTTCGCTGAAGGTGGGCTTGGCATGGGCAGGGTGGGAAGGGGCGCGCATGAACAAGGCGGCCAGCGTCGGTGCCAATGTCAGCGAAACCACGACCGAAATCAGAATGGTCGCGGTGGCCGTCAGCGCAAATTCCTTGAACAACCGCCCGACCACACCGCCCATGAACAACAGCGGAATAAACGCTGCTACCAGCGAGAAGCTGATGGACACCACGGTAAAGCCAATTTCGCCGGAGCCCTTGATCGCCGCTTCGCGCTTGCCCAGGCCGGCCTCCAGGTGCCGATGGATGTTCTCCACCACCACAATCGCATCGTCCACCACGAAGCCCACGGCGATCACGATAGCGACCAGGGTCAGGTTGTTCAGGCTGAACCCCATCACGTACATAAGGGCAAAACTGGCCACCAGCGAGACACCCAGCACCGCAGACACAATCAGCGTCGCCGACAGTTGGCGCAGGAACAACGCCATCACCGCCACCACCAGCAGGACGGCGATCAGCAGGGTCATCTCCACTTCATGCAGTGAGGCCCGGATGGTCTTGGTGCGATCGGTCAACACGCTGACCTGCACCGAGGCCGGCAACATGCCTTGCAGGCGCGGCAGCTCGGCTTGAATGCGGTCGACGGTGTCGACGATGTTGGCGCCGGGCTGGCGCGAAATCACCAGGTTCACCCCAGGCGTATCGCCGGACCAGGCTTGTACGTAGGCGTTTTCCGAGCCGTTGATAACCTTGGCGATATCGCGCAGTTGAACCGGCGCACCGTCCTTGTAGGAAACGATCAGTTGGCCGTATTCCTCCGGGTGAAACAGCTGGTCGTTGGTCGACAGGGTGGACACGCTGTTCTCGCCATAGATCGCGCCCTTGGCCAGGTTGAGGCTCGACTGCTGGATGGCCAGGCGTATGTCGGCGAGGGTCAGGCCGATGGCCGCGAGCTTGTCAGGGGCCGCTTGCACGCGGATCGCCGGGCGTTGCTGGCCGGTGATGTTGATCTGGCCGACGCCGTCGATCTGGCTGATCTGGCGCGCCAGCAGGGTTTCCACGTAGTCGCTCAGCTCGGTGCTGGGCATGCTGCTGGAACTGACGCTGAGGATCAGCACCGGGCTGTCCGCCGGGTTGACCTTCCTCCAGGTAGGCAAGCTCGGCATGTCGCTGGGCAGCTTGCCGGACGCGGTGTTGATCGCGGCCTGCACTTCCTGGGCGGCGGTATCGATGCTTTTTTCCAGGGTGAACTGCAGGGTCAAGAGGCTGGAGCCCAAGGCGCTGCTGGAGGTCATCTGGGTCATGCCAGGGATGGCACTGAATTGCACCTCAAGAGGCGTGGCCACCGATGAGGCCATGGTGTCCGGGCTGGCGCCGGGCAGTTGCGCGGTGACCTGAATCGTCGGGAATTCCGCTTCCGGCAGTGGCGCGACGGCCAGGTTCGGGAAGGCAATGATCCCCAGCAGCACCAGGGCGAAAGTCAGCAGCAAGGTGGCGACCGGGTGATCAACGCACCAGGCCGAGGGCGACCGGCTGGCGCTCATGGTTGCACCTGGGCGTTGGCGGTGTGGATCACTTGCGGCGGCTCCTTGAGCACCGTCACCTGGGCGCCGGCCTTGAGCCGCGACTGCCCATCGCTGACCAGCACATCGCCGGCCTGCACGCCTTTGATGATATTGATGTCGCTGTTCTGGTAGGCGACCTGCACCGGCACCACCTCGGCTTTGTCAGCGCTTACGCGGTACACGAAATGTGAGTCCAGGCCGCGCTGCACCACGGTCGGCGGTACCACCAGGGCGTTCTTGTCGAGGGCCGTCTGGATCTTGATGGTCACCAATTGCCCCGGCCATAGCTTATGCGCCGGGTTGCTGAACTCGGCCTTGGCCCGCAGGGTGCCGGTGGTGGAGCTGATCTGGTTGTCGATCAGGCTCAGGTGGCCTTCGCCGAGCAGGTCGCCGGTCTGGCCATCGGTGTCGGCGCCCAGGTAGGCGTCGACGGTGGCCCGGGTGGGGGCGGCGATCAGGCCCTGCAAGGTTGGCAGCATCTGCTGTGGCAAGGAAAACTCAACGGCAATCGGGTCGAGCTGGGTGACGGTAAACAGCCCCAGGGTATCGCTCATGCGCAGGAAATTACCTTCGTCCACATTGCGGATGCCCACTCGGCCGCTGACCGGGGAGCGAATCTGGGTATAGGAAAGTTGTACCTGAGCCGCATCGATGGCCGCTTGATTACCTTGCGCCGTGGCCTTGAGCTGGTTGACCAGCGCCTGTTGCTGGTCGTAGGTCTGCTTCGACACACCGTCGTCGATGCTCAGCGCTTTGTAGCGCTTGAGGTTGACCAATGCTACTTGCAACTGCGCCTGGCTTTCACCGAGTTGCGCCCTGGCCTGGTCGAGGCTGGCGCGGATTGAGCGGTCATCGATGGTAGCCAGCAGGTCGCCGGCCTTCACCGATTGGCCTTCCTTGACCAACAGTTGGGTGAGGATGCCGTCGATTTGCGGACGAATCACCACGCTGTGCAATGACAACACCGAGCCGATGCCGCTGACAAACCGAGGCACATCCTGTTGCGTCACGCTCACCACCCGCACAGGAATGGCGGTAGGCGCTGCCAGGCGGGTCTTGGCCGGCCGGGTTAACGCCCAGGCTGCAACGGCCAGTATCAGGAGAGCACCCAGCATCAGGGCCACGTTTCGTTTGATCTGCATAGGAGGACGCCGGCGGAAACTACAAGTTGGAGTTCGGAACGTCCTTTATAGCGCTGTTCCGCCGTCAGCACGGTGACGGCAAACTGACAGCCGTGACAGCTAGGCCATGTGAGCTTGTCGCTTGAAGTTACTGCTGGCAGCTCAGGCCCCGTATACTCGCGCTTTTACACCTATTAGCTGTGCCGGAGCCCTTATGACTTCCCCAACCCAACCCGCTGTCGACGCGGCCGACCTCGTCGATCCGGCTACCGCCGACGGCGTTGAAAAAGCCGAGATCCCGGCGTTCAAGTTCCCCTTCAAGCCGGGTGAGCTGGCCGGTGCCAAGAATGCCAGCCAGCCCTGGTACAAAGGCGGCGCCAAGAACGGGCATACCAAGACGCCAGGCATGGCGCCTCCGGGCACTCGCCGCTCGATGGGTAAACGCTGAGATTAAAGCGTTGCGTGCGTTATAGGCAGTTGCCTACATCGCCCGTGGACATTTCTGCTTGTAGGTCCGCGACCGATTCTTGAAAGCTTGCACAGCGTTTGCTTCGTCCCGATGACGCCCATCGGGACGTGGTGAGTCAGCTTTCCGGAAAAGGACATTCCCGTGGCCCTGATACACCTCTGTGCAGTGCTTGCTCTCTTGCTCTCGACGAGTGCCGTCGCCGCCGACGTTCAACCTCGGCGTGAAATCCGTTTCGCCGTTGCCGCGCATTTTCCGCCCTTTCAAAGCCGCAACGCCCAAGGGCAATTGGTGGGGCTGAATATCGAACTGGGCAATGCCCTGTGCGAGCAGCTCAACGTGCGCTGTACCTGGGTTGACCAGGTCGTGATGGAAAACTTCCCGGCCCTTGAAGCCAGGCAGTTCGACGCGATCATGGGCATGGCGCCCACCTGCAGTCGGCGGCGACGGGTGAGTTTTACCGATGACCTCTACCCGATCACCACTCGGCTGGTGGCGCGTAAAACCTCGGGCCTGCGCCCTGATCGGCGCTCGCTCAGGGGCAAGCGTGTCGGGGTGCTGGTGCGCAGTAATCGCGAAGCCTTTGCCCTGTCGAAGTGGGCGCCGGCGGGAGTGATCATCAGGAGTTTCTGGCTCAACGACCAACTGGTGCAGGGCCTGGTTTCGGGCGATATCGACGCGACCCTGCAAGGCGCGGTGGAGATCCGTGAAGCCCTGCTCGACACGCCCCAGGGGCTGGACTTCGATTACATGGGGCCGCCTGTGTCGTCGGGCCTGCTGGGTAATAGCGTGGCGATTGCGGTGCGAAAAACCGATACGGCGTTGCGTAATGAGCTTAATCATGCGCTTGAGCAATTGATGCAGAATGGCGAGTACCAGCGCATTCTTCAGCCGTATCGGCTCGATGTATTGCCGCCCCATTCATGATCGCGAATGTGTGAGTGCCGCTCTGCACCCGTGAGGCGCCTATCTACCTGACACCCCGCAGTCCAAATGTGGGAGCTGGCTTGCCTGCGATGACGGCCTCCCAGTCGACACAGTTGGATTGTGTACATATCCATTCCTGCGGTAACGGCCACTTGGGGTTCCGCTCTGACAGCGGCTCACTTTTGAAAAGAGCCGGAATGCCGGCCCAGC
>NZ_JASBQZ010000036.1:0-54483 GCF_029960685.1 Pseudomonas sp. AL10 | reverse complement strand
CGAATTCCGGCCAGCGTGGTTTAACGGGGCGCCTGAGATCAAGATCAAAAGCAGAGCAAGAGCAAGAGCGGCTCGCTTCGCATCGTGGTTACTGTTGGTCGTTATTGAGCTGTCTATCGGGCAAATAGGCCAACTGACCCACCGCTATCGCAGGCAAGCCAGCTCCCACAGGGGGGGCGGTGCTTCTAGAGTTGGTTGAGAGGGATTTTCAGGTACGTCACGCCGTTCTCTTCTGCCGGCGGCATATTTCCAGCCCGCACATTCACCTGGATCGCCGGCAGCAACAACGTTGGCATGCCCAATCCAGCATCACGCTGGGTGCGCATCTGTACAAACGCCGCTTCATCCACGCCATCATGCACATGAATATTCCCCGCTCGTTGTTCCGCCACGGTGGTCTGGCACTTGGCCTCTCGACCCTCGGGCGGGTAGTCATGACACACGTACAACTTGGTGTCCGAAGGGAACGCCAACAGCTTGCGCATCGATGCGTACAACTGCCGCGCATCGCCGCCGGGGAAGTCGCAACGGGCGGTGCCGACGTCGGGCATGAACAGGGTGTCGCCCACCAGGATCAAGCGGCCGTCGATCAGATAGGCCATGTCGGCGGGGGTGTGTCCGGGCACATGCAACGCCTGGGCCTTCAAGTTGCCGATATGAAAGATCTCATCCGGCGCAAACAGGTGATCGAACTGCGAGCCGTCCACTCGAAATTCCGGCTCCAGGTTGAACAGGTTCTTGAACACACCCTGCACCTTGCTGATGGATTCGCCGATCGCGATCTTGCCGCCCAAGGTGCGACGCAGGTAGGGCGCGGCGGACAGGTGGTCAGCATGGGCGTGGGTTTCCAGCAGCCACTGCACGTGCAGGCCATGCTCTTGCACAAAGGCAATCACCTTGTCGGCCTGGGCGGTGTCGGTGCGGCCGGACGCCGGGTCGTAATTGAGTACCGAGTCGACAATGGCGCAGGGGCCGCCATCGGCCTCATAGACGATATAGGTGTAGGTCGACGATGCGTCATCCAGAAAGGCTTGAATCAACGCTGGCATGGCGGCTGTCTCTGCTTGGGAAAAAAGTGGTTACAATCAGTTTACGTTTACACATAATGTTTTGAGCTTAAGTGACATAAAGGACCCGAGGCAAATGGAATCTACGTTGAGTGAGGGCGAGGTCGCCCAGTTGCGTGCTTCGGCGTCCAAGGCCTGTGCCTTGCTCAAGGCCCTGGCCAATGAAGACCGCTTGTTGATCCTGTGCCAGTTGACCCAGGGCGAGCGCAACGTCGGTGAGCTGGAAGCCCTGACCGGCGTACGCCAGCCCACCCTGTCACAACAGTTGGGCATCTTGCGCGATGAAGGGTTGGTCGCCACCCGTCGGGAAGGCAAATACATTTTCTACGGGCTGGCCAGCCACGAAGTGATTCAAGTGATGAAGACCCTGTCCGGCCTGTATTGCGGCGCGGTCATAAAAAGTTGGGCGTGACGCCATCCGGCAGCGACCCTTGTGTGCATTGACTCAAAAAGGCAGTAGACAATGACCGAACAACACTGGGGACCCACCATCAGTGGCGATATCGTAGTCATCGGCGGCGGCTCGGCAGGCATCGGCCTGCTGGCCAGCCTGCTCAAGCGCGACCCGCACCTGAACATCACCCTCATCGAACCTAACGACTACCACTGCTACCAGCCGGCCTGGACCCTGGTCGGCGGCGGCGCCTACGACCTGCACAAGACCCGCCGGCCCCTGGCCGATGTGCTGCCCAATGGCGTGAGCTGGGTGCAGGCCGCTGTCAGCGAAGTGCTGCCCGATGAAAGCACCCTGGTGCTCGACAACGGCCAACGCGTCACCTGGAAAGACCTCATCGTCTGCCCTGGCCTGCGCCTGGCCTGGGAAAGAATCGAAGGCCTGCAAGACACCTTGGGCCAACACGGCGTCACCTCCAACTACAGCTATGAGCACGCCGCGTACACCTGGCAGTTGGTGCAGCAGCTCAAGGGCGGCAAGGCGTTGTTCACCCAGCCGGCCATGCCGATCAAATGCGCCGGCGCGCCGCAAAAAGCCATGTACCTGTCCTGCGACCACTGGCTCAAGCAGGGCAACCTCAAACACATCGACGTCGAATTCAACCTGGCCGGTGCCGCGTTGTTTGGTGTGCCGACCTTTGTGCCGCCCTTGATGAAGTACGTCGAAAAATACAACGCGCGCCTGGCGTTCAATTCCAACCTGGTGAAAGTCGATGGCCCGGCGCGCAAAGCCTGGTTTGAAGTCAAAGACGCCCAAGGTAACGCGACGGTCGAAGAGAAAACCTTCGACATGCTCCACGTCGTACCGCCGCAGTTGTCCCCGGACTTTATCCGCCAGAGCCCACTGGCCGACGCCGCCGGCTGGTGTGAAGTGAACCCCCACAGCCTGCAACACCTGCGCTACCCGCATATCTTCGGCCTGGGCGATGTGTGCGGCACCACCAACGCCAAGACGGCGGCAGCGGTGCGCAAGCAGATCGTGGTGGTGGCGGAAAACCTGCTAGCCCTGCGCAAACAGGCGCCATTGCCGCTCAAGTACGACGGTTATGGTTCCTGCCCATTGACGGTGGAGAAGGGCAAGGTGGTGCTGGCCGAGTTTGGCTATGGCGGCAAGTTGCTGCCGACTTTTGCTCTCGATCCAACGCAGGCGCGCCGTTCGATGTGGTTCCTCAAGGCCACGCTGCTGCCGTGGTTCTACTGGAACGGCATGCTCAAGGGCCGCGAGTGGCTGACCCGCCTGAGCAAGGTGGACTGAATGCTGCTCGCCAGTCTGTTAGGGGTATTGATGGGCCTGGTCATGGGCCTGACCGGCGCGGGCGGCGGCATCCTCGGGGTGCCGGCGCTGGTGCTGGGGCTGGGCTTGACCATGACCCAGGCCGCGCCCGTGTCATTGCTCGCGGTGGGCGCAGCGGCAGCGGTGGGGGCCATTGATGGCTTGCGTCATGGCCTGGTGCGTTACCGCGCGGCACTACTGATCGCCTTGCTCGGCGCGCTGTTTTCGCCGTTGGGCGTGTTCGTCGCCCACCAACTCTCGGAACCGGTGCTGATGGGCCTGTTCAGCGCGCTGATGGTGCTGGTGGCCTGGCGCATGCTGCAACGGGAAAAGCGCGAGGCCGGGCCGAGTGACCATGGCTCGGCGTCGTGGGGCCAGAAGAACTGCATGCTCAACCAGCAGACCGGGCGCCTGGCCTGGACCGCCAAATGCAGCGCCACTTTGGCAGCGTTGGGGGCGGTGACCGGCGCCGTGTCGGGGTTGCTGGGCGTGGGTGGCGGCTTCCTGATTGTACCGGCGTTCAAGCAACTGACCGACGTGCAGATGCGCGGCATCGTCGCCACTTCCTTGATGGTGGTCAGCCTGCTGTCGCTGATCGGCGTGGCCGGTGCCTTTCATGCGGGCGTGAGTATCGAGCCAGTGGGTTGGGTGTTTATCGGCGCGAGTATCGTCGGCATGTTGGCGGGACGGCGGTTGTGTTCGGTGATCCCCGCGCGGGCCTTGCAAGTGGGGTTTGCTAGCCTGTGTGTGGTGGTGGCAGTCGGTATGTTGCTTAAAGCCTCTCTCTAAGAACGGCATGGATTGCAGTGTGGGAGCGGGCTTGCTCGCGAAGTCGTCGTGTCAGTCAATGCATCAGCAACTGATCTACCGCATTCGCGAGCAAGCCCGCTCCCACATTTAGCTGTGTCTGCCTGGGGATCAAATGCGTCCTCAAGATGGCAACATGAACGCCTCTCAGGTTACTGTTCCTCTGTGTAACGGATTCACCGGCCTTGCACCCCGGCTTACCAAGGTCACCGAATGGATAAATACACCCCCCACACCTGGCAACCCCACGAGCGGCCGAGCCTGCCTGGCTCGCCGTCGACGCCGCTGCACCCTACGCATAAGCGCTGGCTCTTCGCGATGGTCGGCGTGCTGGTGGCAATTACCGGCGGCTTGGGTAACGCCCTGGTTATCGCCAACCTGCAATACCTGCAAGGCGCCCTGGGCGCGACCACCGCGGAAATGGCCTGGTTGCCCGCCGCCTATGTGATGACCAACGTGTGCATGAACCTGCTGCTGGTGAAGTTTCGCCAACAGTTCGGCCTGCGTGCGTTTACCGAGGTGTTCCTGGTGCTCTACGCGCTGGTGACCTTCGGGCATTTGTTCGTCAATGACCTCAGTTCGGCGATTGCGGTACGGGCCGCCCACGGCATGGTGGGTGCGGCGCTGAGTTCGTTGGGCTTGTACTACATGATCCAGGCATTCCCGGCCAAGTGGCGGTTGAAAGCCCTGGTGCTGGGGCTGGGCACCGCGCAGTTGGCGTTACCGCTGGCGCGGCTGTTTTCCGAAGACTTGTTGCAAATCGCTGAATGGCGGGGGCTGTATTTGTTCGAACTGGGCCTGGCGCTGATCTGCCTGGGCTGCGTGTTCCTGCTCAAGCTGCCGCCGGGCGATCGCTTCAAAACCTTTGAAAAACTCGACTTCCTGACCTTCGCCATCCTCGCCAGCGGCGTGGCCTTGCTCTGCGCAGTGCTATCTTTGGGGCGCATCGACTGGTGGCTGGAAGCGCCGTGGATCGGCGTGGCCTCGGCCTGTTCCCTGGTGCTGATCATGGCCGGGCTGGCCATCGAGCATAACCGCAGCAACCCGATGCTGATGACGCGCTGGCTGGGCAGCGGCGTGATGATCCGCCTGGCGCTGGCGGTGGTTCTGATTCGCATGGTGCTGTCCGAGCAGTCCACCGGTGCGGTGGGGTTCATGCAGATGCTGAACATGAGCTACCAGCAGATGCATACCCTGTACGTGGTGATGTTGGCCGGCGCGATTGCCGGGCTGGTGGTCAGCGCGCTGACGATCAACCCGGCGCACCTGCTGATGCCGCTGATCATCTCCCTGGCGCTGATGGCGACAGGTTCGGTGATGGACAGTTTTTCCAGCAACCTGACCCGCCCGCAGAACCTCTATATCAGCCAGTTCCTGCTAGGCTTCGGCGGTACGTTCTTCCTGGGGCCGACCATGGTGCTGGGCACCAAGAATGTGCTGACCAACCCACGCAACCTGGTGAGCTTCTCGGTGATGTTCGGGATCTGCCAGAACCTCGGTGGCCTGATCGGCGCGGCGTTGCTGGGCACCTTCCAGATCGTGCGCGAGAAGTACCATTCGAGCATGATCGTCGAGCACCTGACCCTGATCGACCCGCTTGTGGCGGCGCGGGTGCAGAGTGGTGGGGCGGCCTATGGCAAGATCGTCGCCGACCCGGAACTGCGCAACCTCATGGGTATCCGCAGCCTGGCCACGGCGGCGACCCGTGAGGCGAACGTCATGGCTTACAACGATGTCTTCATGCTGATCGCGATTATCGCGATCCTGACCATGCTGTGGATCTTCACCCGCAGCCTATGGCTGATGAGTACCACCAAGGCAACTCCTCCTGTTCAACCCAGCGGCGCGACTTCATGACTGAACCTTCAACCACCACCACGACCGCCATTGCCGCCACGCCGGAAGGCAGCACGCCACCGGGCGCGGTGCCGACCCAATTGCGGCCCTTGCGCGTGCGGATCATCTCGTCCCTGGGCTTTGCCGCCATCGCCATCATCGGTGTGCTGATCGTGTTATACGCCTGGCAACTGCCGCCGTTCAGCAGCGCGGTGGAAACCACCGAAAACGCCCTGGTGCGTGGGCAGGTGACGATTATCGGCCCACAGCTCAGCGGTTATGTATTCGAAGTGCCGGTGCAGGACTTCCAGTACGTCAAGACCGGCGACCTGCTGGTGCGCCTGGACGACCGCATCTACAAGCAGCGCCTCGACCAGGCCCTGGCGCAACTGGCGGTGCAGAAAGCCTCGTTGGCCAACGTGGTGCAGCAACGCAACAGCGCCGAAGCGACCATTAAGCTGCGCCAGGCCGCTCTGGTCGACAGCCAGGCCCAGGCGCGCAAGAGCACTGCGGATTTGCGCCGCAATGAAGAACTGATCAGCGATGGTTCGGTCTCCAAACGCGAACTGGACGTGACCCGTGCTGCCAACGCGCAGACCATCGCTGCCGTGGCCCAGGCCCAGGCCAGCCTGGAAATTGCCCGCCAGGATTTGCAGACGGTGATCGTCAACCGCGGCTCCCTGGAGGCCGCTGTCGCGAGTGCCGAGGCGGCGGTGGAACTGGCGCGCATCGACCTGTCCAATACCCGCATCACGGCACCACGGGATGGTCAGCTCGGGCAGATCGGCGTGCGCCTGGGCGCGTACGTCAATTCCGGCGCGCAACTGATGGCGCTGGTGCCCAAGCAGTTGTGGGTGATTGCTAATATGAAAGAAACCCAGATGGACAATGTGCAGGTCGGCCAACCGGTGACGTTCACCGTGGATGCGCTGAACCACCGCAAATTCCATGGCACGGTGCAGCATATTTCCCCGGCGACCGGTTCCGAGTTCAGCCTGTTGCAGGCGGACAACGCCACCGGCAACTTCGTGAAGATCGCCCAGCGGGTGCCTGTGCGCATCACCGTAGACCCGGACCAGGCCGAAAGTGAACGCTTGCGACCGGGGTTGTCGGTGGTGGTGAGTATCGACACGGCGGGGCGCCTGAAAAACAGCCCACCCTGACACTGACGCATCCTCCAACTGTAGGCGCGAGCTTGCTCGCGAAAAACGTCAACGATAACGCGTGTTTTCTGAATGAACGCGGCGCCTGTGAGTTTTTCGCGAGCAAGCTCGCTCCTACAGTTCAGGCATTTGGCGTGTATTTCAGGTTGAATGCCAGGTGGGTTGACTGGCCTTGCTCCAGCAGTTTCAGTCCAGGCCTGCCTGGAAGGTGATGGGCATTCACCGGATGACTCACCGGCTCGATGCAGAAAAATTCCAACCCCGGCGGGCAGTACAGCAGGAAGTAATCGGCGCCCCTGGCCTGGCATTCAAGGCGGTAGCCAAGCTCCGGTTGCTCGATCAGGCAGTGCCCATCCCAGCCGCAAAAGCCGTTGTCCACCAGCCCGTCTGGCAGTTCCTTCAGTTGCCGGAAATCCCAATCTTCTGGAACCGGTGCCAACCCTGTGGGCAGCTTGGCTGCATCACTCATCCACACTTGCCTAGCCTTGGCCTGCAGCCGCGTACCCGGCCGGCGCGGCAAGTACGGATGCAAGCCCAACCCATGCCACGCCGGTTGCTCGGCCAAGTGAGTCACGCACAAATCGATATTCAACTCACCGTTGTCCAAGTGCACCCGCTGGCGGGCGTGATAGGCGAAGGGCGTTTCGCAGCGCAGCTCCAACACCACTTCATGTTCTGACTGGCTTGTCACCTGCCACGGCTGCTGCCAGGCTGAACCGTGAATCGGTAGAGGGTCAGTGAGGCTATTGGGTGCCAGTGCCAGCCAGCCATCGGGGTTGTCGAACCCACCTTGAGCGATTCGGTTGGACCAGGGTGCCAAGGGATAGCAGCCCAGCTTGCCCGGCAGTCCGGTATTGATCGCCTGTGCATCGCTGTGCCGTAACAGCGGCTGCCCGGTGGCGCGCACCGTCCAGTTGACGAGGCTGCCGCCGATGGCCGGGGCGAGCACCAGATGGGTGAATTTATCCGAAAGCTCAATCACGATTGACCTGCCTGATGAAGTCAAAACAAACACTGAGGATGCAAGTGTGGGAGCTGGCTTGCCTGCGATAGCGACCTGTCAGTCAATGCATCCGTGACTGATACACCGCTATCGCAGGCAAGCCAGCTCCCACAGTTGCTCACCTTGTTTCTGAAAGAAGGTTTACAGCACCAAATGGGGCAACCACAGCGACAACGCCGGGATGTAGGTCACCGCAATCAGCACCAAAAACAACACCGCATAAAACGGCAGCAGTGCCTTCACGGTTTTTTCAATGCTGGTCTTGCCCACCGCCGCCCCGACGAACAGCACCGCGCCCACCGGCGGGGTGATCAGGCCGATACCCAGGTTCACCAGCATGATCATGCCAAAGTGCACCGGGTCGACGCCGATGCCCAGGATCACCGGCATCAGAATAGGCGTGAGGATCAGAATCAGCGGCGCCATGTCCATCACCGTGCCCAGCAACAACAGCATGACGTTGATGCACATCAGGATCACGTAGCGGTTATCCGACAGGGTCAGGAACAGCGTGGTGATCTTCGCCGGGATCTGCATCAGGGTCATGATGTAGCCGAAGCTGGCGGCGAAGGCGATCAGGATCATCACGATGGAAATGGTGCGCACCGTGCGATGCATCAGCTTGGGGAGTTCGCGCCATTTGTAGTCGCGGTAGATGAACATGGTCACGAAGAACGCCCACAACACCGCAATCGCCGCCGACTCGGTGGCGGTGAAGATGCCCGACAGGATGCCGCCCAGGATGATCACCATGGCCATCAGGCCCCAGAGCGCATCGGCGGCGATCTTCAGCGCCTGCTTCAAGGGGATGACTTCGCCTTTGGGGTAGTCGCGTTTTTTCGCGAAGATCAGGCACAGCACCATCAGGCACGCGCTCATCAACAGGCCTGGCACCACACCGGCCATGAACAGCGAGGCGATGGAAACCGTGCCGCCAGCGGCCAGGGAGTACAGCACCGAGTTATGGCTGGGTGGCGTCAACAGCGCCTGCACCGAACCGCTGACGGTCACTGCGGTGGCGAATTCGCGCGGATAACCACGCCGTTCCATCTCTGGAATCAGCACCGAGCCGACCGACGCGGTATCGGCCACGGATGAACCGGAAATCGCGCCGAAAAACGTCGAGGCCATGATGTTGACCAAGGATAAGCCACCGCGTACAAAGCCCACCAGCACCCCGGCAAAGGCCACCAGGCGCCGTGACATGCCGCCCTCGGCCATGATCGCCCCGGCCAGTACGAAGAACGGAATCGCCATCAGCGAAAACTTGTTCACCCCACCGGCAATCTGAATCATCAGGGCCTGGAACGGGATGTCGATCCACCACGCACCAATCAACGCCGACAGCCCCAACGCATAGGCCACCGGCATGCCGATCAGGATCAACGCAACAAAGCTACCCAACAGAATCAACGCGTCCATATCAGGCGGCCCCTTCGTTTTCTTCAACCAGGTCGAAACGCACCACCTTGCGGTTGCTCTGGTCACCGAGCAGCAGCTTTTCGACCACGAACACCAGGGTCAGCACCCCGCCAATCGGGATCGGCATATAGGTAATGCCCACGCGCAGGGTAGGGATGGCGCTCATGAACTGGTTCCAGGTGGACAGGCACAGCTTGGTGCCCCAAATCGTCATGAACACGCAGATGGTGCCCATCAGCAGTTGCGAGAGGATGCCGACGAGGCGGCGTTGGGTTGGCGGCAAGCGGTCAGTAACCATCGCCACCGACATGTGCGCACCGGCACGGTAACTGGCAGCAGCGCCGATAAAGGTGAACACCAGCATCAGCAGGATAGCGGTGGGCTCCGGCCAGCTGGAACCGGTGCCGAGGGCGTAGCGGGTGAAGATACCCCAGGGAATGATCAAGGCGACCCCCAATACCGACAGGCCGGCGACCCAGATGCAGGTCATGTAGAGGCGGTCATTGAAGCGCAGCAGTAAAGTCTTCATGGCGTTCACCGTGACCGGGCGCGTCGATACCGACCGCGCCGGGCCTTATGCAGGGCAGGGGAGGTTATTGAACCGCGTCGATGCGCTTGATCATGTCCGCATACGGCGCACCGTACTTGGCACGCACCGCGGCGGTGGCCTCATAGAAGGGCTTTTTATCGACGGTGATGAACTCCACGCCGGCCTTCTTGAGTTTCTCTTCACTGCTGGCGGACTTGGCGTCCCAGAGCACGCGCTCATCGGCCTGGGCGGCCTTGGCGGCGGCCTTGACCATGTCCTGCTGGGCGGGGTCGAGCTTGTTCCAGGTGATTTTCGACATCACGATGGGTTCGGGCAGGATCAGGTGTTCGGTGAGGGTGTAGTACTTGGCGTTCTGGAAATGGTTGTGTTCCAGCAAGGTCGGCGGGTTGTTTTCCGCGCCGTCGATAACCCCGGTCTGCAGGGCGCTGAAGATCTCGCCGGTGTCCATGGCGATGCCATTGGCGCCCATGGCGTTGAAGGCTTCGATGAAAATCGGGTTGCCTTGCACGCGGATCTTCATGCCCTTGAGGTCTTCGATCTTGCGCACCGGTTTCTTGGTGTAGAGGTTGCGCGTGCCGCCATCCATCCAGGCCAGGGCCACCAGGCCGAACTCGGAGTTGGTGATCTTGGCGAGGATCTCGTCGCCGATCTCGCCATCGATGACCTTGCGCATATGCGCCTGGTCGCGGAACACGAACGGCAGGTTGAACACGTTCACGTCGGGCACCACCGGGCCGACGATACCGAGGCTCACGCGGGTCATCTGCACGGCGCCGACCTGGGCCTGTTCGACCACTTCCTTCTCGGAGCCCAGCACACCGCCGGGGAAATACTTGAAGGTCAGCTCGCCGTTGCTCGCCTTGGTCAGGGCCTTGCCCATGTTTTCTTCTGCGACCACGGTGGGGTAGCCAGCGGGGTGGATATCGGCGAACTTGATTTCCAGCGCGTGGGCGGCGCTGCTGAGGGTGAAGATTGCAGCGGCGAGCAAGGTGCGTTTGAAGTCCATGGAAGTCACTCCTGTCTTGTTATTGTTGTATTCAAGGCACAGCGATTAAACGATGAAGCGGGGTTCGGGCAGCCCTTGGACGCCGGGGTTGAGGGCGAACACGCCACCGGACAGCGACTGTTCACTCGGGTCGTCACGGATGGAAGTGACGTACAGAGTGTCCAGGCGGCTGCCACCGAAGGCGCACATGGTGGGTTTTTTCACCGGCACGCTCAGGGAGCGGTCCAGGCGACCGTCGGGGGTGAAACGGTGGATCAGCCCGGCGTCGTTGGCGCAGATCCAGTAGCCGCCCTCGGCGTCCACGGCCGCACCGTCGGGGCGCCCAGGAAAGTCGTTCATATCAATGAACAGGCGGCGATTGGACGGTGTACCGGTCTCGATGTCGTAGTCGAACGCCCAGACCTGTTGCACCCGCGGGTGTGAATCGGAGGCGTACATCGTGCGGCCATCGGGGCTGAAGGCCAGGCCGTTGAGGGTGATGAACCCGCCCAGTTGCGCGTGGGGCGCAGTCCCGGACGCATAGCGATAAAGGACGCCCTCGGCGGCGTTCAAGCCCATGTCCAGCACCATGCTGCCGGCCCAGAAACGGCCCTGGCGATCGCAGCGGCCATCGTTCAAACGCATGTCCGGGCGTGAATGCTCGATGCTGGCCAGCGGCACGGTGTCGAGGCTGCCGTCGTTGTGGGCCGTGAGTTGAAAGAAGCCGGTTTGCATCCCCGCGACCCAATTGCCCGCTTGGGTGCGCGCAATACAGGCGAGCATCTCTGGGGCTTTCCACGCCGCCAGATGGCCGGTGGCGGCGTTCCAGCATTGCAGGCCGCCGTTGGGGATATCCACCCAATACAGCGCGTTTTCTTCAGGCACCCACACCGGGCATTCGCCCACGGCGTTACGGGCGTCGACAATCAATTCAGCACACATGGTCATTCCCTTGGGTTGCTGGGCACTCAGTCACCGAACGGCCCCGCCGCGCAGAACGCACCGCCCTGGTAGACCTTGGCCGGGTCATCGGCGGCCACAGGCGGTTGGGCTTCAACCTCGGCGCGGAACACTTCGGAGCTGTCCTTGGGCGCAAAGCCCAGGTGCGCGGCGTAGCGGTTGTCCCACCAGGTATCGAGGTTGGCCGACATGCCGTACACCACGGTGTGGCCGACGTTGGGCGTGTACAGCGCGCGTTCGAGCAGTTGAGTCAGGTCGTCGAAGCTCAGCCAGGTGTGCATCATCCGGCGGTTCTGCGGTTGCGGGAACGAGGAGCCGATACGGATGCTCACGGTCTGTATGCCATACCGGTCGAAGTAGAAGCTGGCCATGTCTTCGCCGTAGGATTTGGACAGGCCGTAGTAACTGTCCGGACGGCGAGGGGAGTGGGCGTCGAGTTGCTCGCCCTGTTTGTAGAAACCGATCACGTGGTTGGAACTGGCGAAGATCACCCGCTTGACCCCGTGGCGGCGGGCGGCTTCGTAGATATGGAAAATGCCACTGATGTTCGCGCCCAGCACCTCTTCGAACGAGCGCTCCACCGACACACCGCCAAAGTGCAGGATGGCGTCGACGCCCTCTACCAGCTGATGCACGGCGTGTTTGTCGGCCAGGTCGCAGGTTTGCACTTCTTCGCGAGCATCGGTGGCGGGGGCCATTTCAGCGATATCCGAAAGGCGCAGCACCTGGGCATAAGGACGCATGCGTTCACGCAGGACTTTGCCCAGGCCACCGGCGGCACCGGTAAGCAGCAGGCGGTTGAAGGGAGTGGGAGTGGTGGTGGTCATGGGCCTTCCAGATTTTTGTTGTAGGTTGTCGTATGACTATGGGGAAATAGTGTTAGGGATTCCTGGTGTTGTCAACTTCCTTCCCGGCGCATGAGATCAAATGTGGGAGCTGGCTTGCCTGCGATAGCGGTGGGTCAGAAAAGGGTGTGGTAACTGACCCACCGCCATCGCAGGCAAGCCAGCTCCCACATGGATGTGCGGCACCTTTGAGATCGAGTTCGACACTGGAACCTACAACAATGAAATCGGATAACTGATAAAAATCCGATTCTCATCGAACTCGTTATTGCTGAAGTCCCGGCGCATGGTTGAGTTGCGCCACTTTACATTCAGGTTCTTCAGCGCACCGCTCTGCACCGTGTAGGCCAGCTCCGACTCACGCCCCCACTCTTTGCCGTCGGTGATCGCCCCAGTGTGTACGTTGCTGCCGCTGATATAACGGTTCATCAGGGTCAGCCCCGGAACCCCGAGCACCACAAAGTTAAAGTCATGGCGCACCTGCCAGGACTTTTCCTTGGCGTTGTCGTAGCTGGCGTTGTAGCTGTCGTTGGCCAGGGTGCCGCCGCTGGTGCCGTTGATGCGCATCCAGGCGCTGTCGCCACTGAGTTTTTGCAGGCCAACGTAGAAGGTGTGGCCGTTGTATTTGGCTGAGAGCAGGGCGAACAGGGTTTTGTTATCGAGGTCGCCGGCCAGGGCGCTGCCGTCTTCCTTGCCGTTGAAGAAGCCGAGGTTGGCCCCCAAGGTCCAGTCGCCCACCGGCTGGCTGTGGGTGAGGTTGAGGTACTGCTGCTGGTAGATATCAGTCAGTTCGGCGTACCACAGGCCGACCTGGGTACGTTTGTCATTGAAGGTGTATTCGCCGCCGCCGAAGTTGAAACGGTCCGAGGTGAACGCGGCTTTGCCGTTCATGAACATGTCTTCCATGCTCGCGTCGTTGCGCGGGCTGTTGCCGCGAAACTGACCGCCATAGAGGGTTAGCCCGGCAATCTCATTGGAGGTGATTTGTCCGCCACGAAAGGTCTGGGGCAGAGAACGGCCATCGTCGGAACGCAGGATTGGCAGCACCGGCATCCATTCGCCAACCTTCAACTCGGTTTTCGACAGCCTGGTTTTCAGTGCGACACCCAGGCGCCCGAAATTGTCGGCGGGGCGGCCATCGTCATGTACCGGTAGCAGTTGCGTGCCGGCGGTGCCTTTGCCGCCATCGAGCTTTTGCGAATACAGGCCCAACACGTCTATCCCGAAGCCGACCGTGCCCTGAGTAAAGCCGGACTTGGCATCGAGGATAAAATTCTGCGTCCACTCTTCGGCCTTGCCCTGGGGGTTGGTCGGGTTGGTGAAGTTGCGGTTGAAGTAGGCGTTACGCAGATTGAGCGTGGCCTTGGCGTCGTCGATAAAGCCTTCGGCATGGGCACCCAGCGGCAGGGTGACGGCCAGGCTGCCGAGACCGAGAAGGCCCAGGCGCGTGCAGGAATGGCGGGCGGATTGACTCACAGTGAGGCTCCCTTTGTTTTGTTGTTTTTATTATTTGTTATACGTCGTCGTACAACATTGGGCGCGATATTTGCGAGGTTTTCGGGGCGTGTCAAGCAGAAGTTATATGATGACTTGGGTGAAACGATTCAACGCAGCGGCACGGCTGCCCTCTGTAGGAGCGAGCTTGCTCGCGAAAAACGTCAACGATAACGCGTGCTTCCTGAATGAACGCGGCGCCTGTGAGTTTTTCGCGAGCAAGCTCGCTCCTACATGGATTGCATTGCGACGCAGGTTTCAGTCAGCCATCACCATCGGCGGTAACGTTCCAAGCAGGGAAACCGCCGCCACCGCTGCAAGGCCCAGCAGCCACTCCATCATCACACTGGCTTTCAAACTGCCCAGGCGTTGCTCGCAGCGCTCGATACGCAACCGGTTCAACAACGCCAACCCCAGCATACCCAGCACCAGCCCCACCTTGATCAGCAAAATCAAGGCAAACCCTTGGAATAGCGGGGTAGGCCATAGTTGCCCGGTGAGCACGCGCACGTTGATCAGCCCGGTTACCAGCAAGCCGCCGACCAGGCCATATCCCACACCACTGAAGCGACGCAAAATCGGCTCCAGGCGCTGGCCTTGCGCCTGCTGGAGGATCAGCACCAACACCAGCAACCCCCCGAGCCAGGCCCCAACGCACAGCAGGTGCACCACCTGGTTGAGAATCAGCAACTGTCCACTCAGCCCGTCGAGCATGGCGCCGTGACCTACGGGTGCCAGGGTTGCCAGCAGCAGGGCGAGCAGCGGCAAGCGCAAGGCCGGCCAGGGCTTGATCAGCACGATCACCAGCAGCAGGTTCAGCAGCAGATGCCAGGCCCATACCTGACCAAAAAAGGTCTTGCCCAGCACCAACTGGAGGGTGGCCGGTTGCAGCGCCGCGTCCCAACTGCCGGCCATGCTGGCGGTGATCAACAGCAACCACGCAACACCGGTGACGAGCCCCAACCCAGCCAGGCCACGGGTGATGCGCAGCAGTTGCCGGTCCAGTGTCGGTTGCACATCAGCGCCGAGCAGCCAGGGCCTCAACCCCCAGGCCCCGAACATCAACAGCACGACGATGAAATGCAGGAAGCGGCACAGCACCAGCAGGGTTGCCATGGGTTATTGGCCGACCTTGAAACTGTAAGTGCCTTCGCTTTTGTGAGTGTCGACGGACACTGCATGCCATTCGACTTTATAGGTGCCGTTTGCCAGCGCAGCGGCAGGCGTGACCACCAGGGTCTTCTTGTCGGCGTCCGGAGTTTCCAGGCCCTTGATCGCAATTTCGGTGCCGTCCTTGCTCAGGGACACCTTGGTGAAGGTGGCTTCGACGCCTTCGCTGAAGGTCAGGCGCAGGTCTTTCGGCGCGGCGACATTGCTGTCAGCCGCAGGCTCCGCGCTCTTGAGGTGGGCGTGGGCAAACGCCGTGGAGGCGCCCAGCAGGGCAGTGAACAGGACAGCAGCGGTCAGGGACTTCTTGAGCAACATTGTTCAACACCGATCAGAGGATAGGAGTCGGCAGTGTACGAAGTTTCGGCTTGGCCTGTCGCCCCGATCTAGAGCCGGTGGTAGTCTTTAGGCCGTGTTGTTGTCAGGGAGCCCTTATGGGCAATCACAAGATCGGAATTCGTCGGGTCAACGTCGAGAAAATCCTGCTGGCGGCGGAGAAGGTCTTCGCCAACAAGGGCTATGGCAGCACCGCCATGGCCGACATCGCCGAAGAAGCGCAACTGCCGCGCTCCAACCTGCATTACTACTTCACCACCAAAAGCGAGCTGTACAGCGCGGTGCTGTTCGACCTGCTGGAGTTGTGGAAGCAGGACGCCCTGAGCTTTGAAACCTTTGACGACCCTCGTGTGGTGCTCAGCAGCTACATCCGCGCCAAGATGCAGCGCTCGCGCACGCGCCCGTATGGCTCCAAGGTCTGGGCCAATGAAATCATCCACGGCGCGCCCACACTCGGCGAGGCCCTGGATGAAAGCCTGTACGACTGGGCCAAGATGAAGGAAGCGAAGATTCGCCAATGGGTGCAAGACAAACGCATCCTGCCGGTGGAGCCCTCGAGCCTGTTGTACATGATCTGGGCCTCGACCCAGCACTATGCCGACTTCGACCACCAGGTGAAGATTTTGAATGATCACCAGCCGTTGTCGGACAGGCAGTTCGAGAAGGCCATTCAGACAGTGACCAGTGTGATTTTGCGCGGGATTGGCTTGGAACCTTGAGCTGATCGTTCCCACGCTCCGCGTGGGAATGCCGCCCTGGACGCTCTGCGTCCGCTCTTGCCAGGGTGACGCGGAGCGTCACAGGATGCGTTCCCACGCGGAGCGTGGGAACGAGGGGCAAGGATTACACCGCCTCCCGGTAAGGATTGCGCGGGTCCTGCGTCCAGTTCAAAAACGGCTTGCCGGTATCGATCGGCACCATCTCGATGCAGTCGGCCACCGGGCAAGTGATCTGGCACAGGTTGCAGCCCACGCATTCATCATCGATCACCTCATACAGATGCGTGCCATCGGCCTGCTTCAAGCTGGCAATGGCCTGGTGCGAGGTGTCCTCGCAGGCAATATGGCAACGCCCACAGCCAATGCACGCCTCTTGGTCTATCTTGGCGATGACCTGGTAGTTGATGTCCAGGTACTTCCAGTCTGTGGTATTGCCCACCGCCCGCCCGGAAAACGCCTGCAGGTTGGCATGGCCCTGGCTGTCCATCCAGCGCGACAAGCCGTCCTTCATCTCTTCAACGATGCGAAACCCATGCAGCATCGCCGCCGTGCACACCTGTACCGCGCCGCAGCCCAGGGCGACAAACTCCGCCGCATCCCGCCAGGTGCCGATACCGCCGATGCCGCAGATCGGCAGGCCGTGGGTCTGTGGGTCGCGGGCGATTTCGGCGACCATGTTCAACGCAATCGGCTTGACCGCCGAGCCGCAGTAACCGCCGTGGGTGCTCTGGGTGCCGACCACCGGCAGCGCGACCATACGTTCCAGGTCCACGCTGGTGATGGAGTTGATGGTGTTGATCAGCGACACCGCATCGGCGCCGCCGCGATAGGCCGCCCGCGCCGCCACGCGGATGTCGGTGATGTTCGGCGTGAGCTTGACGATCACCGGCAGTGAGCAATACGTCTTGCACCAGCGCGTCACTTGCTCCACGTACTCCGGTACCTGGCCGACGGCGGCGCCCATGCCCCGTTCGGGCATGCCGTGTGGGCAGCCGAAGTTCAGCTCGATGCCGTCGCAGCCGGTCGCCTCCACCAAGGGCAGGATGTTCTTCCAGGACGCTTCGACACAAGGCACCATCAGCGAGACGATCAGCGCGCGGTCCGGCCAGTCCTTTTTCACCTGGGTGATTTCCCGCAGGTTGATCTCCAGGGAACGGTCGGTGATCAGTTCGATATTGTTGATGCCCAGCACTTCACGGTTGGCGCCATAGTGCGCGGAGTAGCGCGACGACACGTTCACCGCCGCCGGATCTTCCCCCAGGGTTTTCCACACCACGCCACCCCAGCCGGCCTCGAAGGCGCGCACCACATTGTAGGCTTTGTCGGTGGGCGGCGCGGAGGCCAGCCAGAATGGGTTGGGCGCTTTGATTCCGGCGAATACAATCGAGAGATCGGCCATTACGCAGCCTCCACAGTCAGCATGAGTTGAGCATGCATGGCTTCGGCGGCCCGCTTGCCATGTTGTACTGCCTGGACGGTGAGGTCCTGGCCGAGGCTGACGCAATCGCCGCCGGCATACACCCCAGGGATGCTGGTGCGCAGTTGCTCATCGACGAAGATGCGCTCGCCGACGCGGTGCAACTGCTGGGCCAGCGGGTCGTGCAGGGCGTCGTTGTCGAAGCCTTGCCCGATCGCCTTGAAGATCGCATCGGCGGCCAGTTCGAAGGTTTCCCCGGTCGGCAACAGGCGACCGTTTTCCAGGCGGGTGCGGGCAAAGCGCATGCCGCGTACGCGGCCTTGGTCGTCGAGCAGAACTTCGTCGGGTTGGGCCCAGGTCAACAGCCGTACCTGATTGGCCTTGGCGATGTCCTGTTCGTGGTGGGTCGCGCCCATGTCGGCCAGGCCACGGCGGTACACTAGGTTGACATCGCGGGCACCGAGGCGGGCCATCTGCACGGCCATGTCGATGGCGGTGTTGCCGGCGCCGAGCACAATGCAACGGTCGGCCAGGGGCAGTTGGGTGAGGTCGTCGGCCTGGCGCAGTTCGCGGATATAGTCGGTGGCGGCGAGCAGGCCGGGGGCGTCCTCAAAAGGCAGACCCAGCTGTTTGCTGGCAGCGAGACCCAGGCCGAGAAACACCGAGTCGAATTGCTGGTGCAGTTCGCTCAAGGTCAGGTTGTCGCCCAGACGCTGGCCGTGGCGAACCTCGATGCCGCCAATCTGCAGGAGGAAATCCAGTTCCCTTTGAGCGAAGTCGTCCACCAGTTTGTATTTGGCGATTCCGTATTCATTCAGTCCGCCGGCTTTTTCCCGCGCTTCGAAAATCACCACGTCATGACCGTGCAAGGCGGCGCGGTGGGCGCAGGCCAAACCGGCTGGCCCGGCACCGACCACGGCGATGCGCTTGCCGGTGGGCGCGGCGCGTTGGAACGGGTGTTCGCTGAAGTGCGCGTTGTCGATGGCGTAGCGTTGCAACAGGCCGATCAGCACAGGGGCGCATTCTTCGGCGTTATTGCGCACGCACGCTTGCTGGCAAAGGATTTCCGTCGGGCACACCCGCGCGCAACTGCCACCGAGGATGTTGGCCGAGAGGATCTTCTGCGCGGCGCCTTGCACGTTGTCGGTGTGGATGTTGCGGATGAACGACGGAATGTCGATCTCGCTGGGGCACGCATTCACACAAGGCGCGTCGTAGCAGTACAGGCAGCGCGAGGCTTCAAGCTGGGCCTGGCGGGCGTTGAGGGGCGGTGCCAGGTCGGTGAACTGGCTGGCGAGGGTGGCCCCGTCTTCGCGGGGGTGGGGGAGGTGGGTCAGGGTCTGGATCACGGTGTTGGCCTCACGGTTATTGAGGTGCTGCCTCTGATGGGCGATCGTTCCCACGCTCTGCGTGGGAATGCCTCACTGGACGCTCCGCGTCCGCTTTTTTTGGACTCAGCGGTTCACAGCCACTGGCTTGCAAAGCGCTGCCCGCTTGCTCAACTGCTCGAACACCGACGGATACGCCGGCCGCTCCACATACCGTCCGGCCCCTCGCTCGGCGCGCAGGTCGCCATCGGCCCACACCAGCTTGCCCTGGCTGATGGTATGGCTGGGCACGCCGCGTACGGTCTTGCCTTCGAAGATGTTGAAGTCCACCTGCTGATGGTGGGTCTTGGCCGAAATGGTCCGCGTGCCCTCGGGGTCCCATAGCACCAGGTCGGCATCGGCGCCCACACGTATCGCGCCTTTGCGGGGGTAGAGGTTGAAGATCTTCGCGGTGTTGGTGGAGGTCAGCGCGACAAATTCCTGCATCGACAAACGCCCGGTATTGACGCCTTCGTGCCACAGCAGCGCCATGCGGTCTTCAATGCCGGCGGTGCCGTTGGGGATCTTGCTGAAGTCATCACGCCCGGCGGCTTTTTGCTCGGCGCAGAAGCAGCAATGGTCGGTGGCGGTGGTGTGCAGGTTGCCCGCTTGCAGGCCATGCCACAGTGCCTCTTGGTGCCCGCGCGGGCGGAACGGCGGGCTCATCACATAGCCGGCGGCGGTCTGCCAGTCGGGGTGCTGGTACACACTGTCATCGAGCAACAGGTGGCCGGCGAGCACTTCACCGTACACCGCCTGGCCCTTGCCTCGGGCATAGGTGATTTCATCCAGGGCTTCCTTCGTCGACACATGCACCAGGTACAGCGGCGTGCCGATGGTTTCGGCAATCCGGATGGCACGGCTGGCCGCTTCGCCTTCCACTTGAGAGGGGCGCGACAGCGGATGGGCTTCCGGCCCGGTGATGCCCTGGGCCATCAGTTTGCGTTGCAGGTGATACACCAGTTCGCCGTTTTCGGCATGCACGGTGGGCACCGCGCCGAGTTCCAGGCAGCGTTCGAAACTGGCAACCAAGGTGTCGTCGGCCGCCATGATCGCGTTCTTGTAGGCCATGAAATGCTTGAAGCTGTTGATGCCGTGATGGCTGACCAACTCGGCCATTTCCTCGCGAACCTGCTCGCTCCACCAGGTGATTGCTACATGAAACCCGTAGTCGGCGGCAGACTTTTCGGCCCAGCCGCGCCACTGGTGGAAAGCTTCCATCAGCGATTGCTGCGGGTTGGGAATCACGAAGTCGATGATCGAGGTGGTACCACCGGCCAAGCCTGCCGCCGTACCACTGAAAAAGTCTTCACTGGCCACGGTGCCCATGAAGGGCAATTGCATATGGGTATGGGGGTCGATGCCGCCCGGCATCAAGTATTGGCCGCTGCCATCGAGTACTTCGCAGCCTGCGGGAATATCCAGATTCGTGCCAATGGCGCGAAGTAGACCCTCTGCGCATAACACATCGGCGCGGTAACTTTCATCATGGGTAATAACGGTGGCGCCACGGATCAACAGCGACATGTCGAGTTCCTCACAGGCTTGACCGGCTTGTGCCAGTTCTAAGTGTTGTAATACTGCGTACCGATGACGGGTTAATTCCTGTCATTGGTGACAGGAATAGAAACTAGCCCGAGTTTTTCGAATGAGCAAGAAGATTTTTCGCAAGTCTTTATAGTTTTTATATTATTGATATACATAAGGAAAATCCTGTTTTCACCAAAATGAAGCACGCCCACCCTGTTTTGACGCACTTGACAGGTTCTTGATCTGATCAATATTTCTTATTGCAAATCAGGCGCTTGAGATATGCCGCTTGACGGCGTCGAGAAATAAAAATAATTGTGATGCACCAGATTGAGACCTGAAGGTTCGAGCAACTTGTGAGTTGTTTAGCCTGACGCATACGGCAAGTACCGCAGGCTCAATTGGAAAGCTGATAAACATCAGTACGTTATATAAGCGGTACGGGCTCAGAGGCGGTTGTCGGCACGGTTATTGAGTGCACGGGCAGTTGGCCGGAACCCTGGATGTCATGTTGTCGATGCGGTACTCCGGCCACCTGAACCTAGCGTGCAGGTGAGCAACAATAATTTTAAAAAAACCGTGGAGCGGCCATGCAACAGAACAGATCGCAAGTCATCGAGCGCAACGGCCTGTACGAACTCGACGCCGGCCCCGACGTCCTCGACAGCCCTCGCTACAACCACGACATGGCACCTACCAAAGTGCACGAGCGCACCTGGAACAAATGGCACATCACGGCGCTATGGGTCGGTATGTCGATCTGCGTGCCCACCTACACCCTGGGCGGGGTGCTCACGGCGTATTTCGGGCTGTCGGTGGGAGAGGCGCTGGTAGCGATCCTGCTGGCCAATATCGTGGTGTTGATCCCGCTGACCCTCAACGCGTTTCCCGGCACCAAGTACGGCATTCCGTTTCCGGTGCTGTTGCGTTCGTCCTTTGGCATCCTCGGCTCCAACGTGCCGTGCCTGATTCGTGCGCTGGTGGCTTGCGGCTGGTTTGGTATCCAGACGATGTTCGGCGGGCTGGCGATCCACCTGTTTTTAGGCTCGATTTTCGACGGCTGGAAAGCCCTCGGCGGTACCGGTGAGGTGATCGGTTTCATGCTGTTCTGGTGCTTGAACCTATGGGTGGTGCTGCGCGGCGCCGAGTCGATCAAGCGCCTGGAAACCTTGTCGGCGCCGCTGTTGGTCGCCGTGGGAGTTGGCCTGCTGGTATGGGCGATGCCGAATGTGTCCCTCAGCGAGCTGATGGCGATCCCACCCAAGCGCCCCGAAGGCGCAAGCCTCACCGGTTACTTTATGGCGGGGCTTACGGCGATGGTGGGTTTCTGGGCCACGTTGTCGCTGAACATTCCCGACTTCAGCCGCTACGCCAACAGCCAGAAAGACCAGATTCTGGGGCAGATCTTCGGCTTGCCGCTGACCATGTTCCTGTTCGCCGCCCTCGGCGTGGTCATGACCGCCGCCTCGGTGAAACTGGTGGGGGTCAGCGTCTCCGACCCGGTGAGCCTGATCGGTCATATCCAGAGCCCGGTGTGGGTGGCCATCGCCATGGCGCTGATCATCGTCGCGACCTTGTCCACCAACACCGCGGCGAACATCGTCTCGCCCACCAACGACTTCCAGAACATCGCGCCCAAGTTGATCAACCGTACCACGGCGGTGATCCTCACCGGCCTGGTAGGGCTGGCGCTGATGGCCCATGAACTGCTGAAAAAACTCGGGCTGATCGTCTCGGACGTGAGTCTTGAAACCGTGTATTCCAATTGGCTGCTGGGTTATTCGAGCCTGCTGGGGCCGATTGCCGGGATCATGGTGGTGGACTACTTCATTACTCGAAAACAGCAGCTGGACCTGGCCGGCCTGTACCGCGATGACGTGTACCCGGCCTGGAACTGGAGCGGCTTTATCGCCTTTGGCGTACCGGTGGTGCTGACGCTGCTGTCGCTGGGCAGCGATGCGTTCAGCTGGTTCTACAGCTACGGCTGGTTCACCGGCTCGGCGTTGGGCGGGGTGTTGTATTACGGGCTCAATGCCAAGCGCGCTAGCAGTCCACTCACCGCCAAATCCCCGTTGTAAACACGGTTCAGGTGGGAGCTGGCTTGCCTGCGATAGCGGACTATCAGTTAAAGCCGTGTCGCCTGACACACCGCTATCGCAGGCAAGCCAGCTCCCACAGTTGACCGCGTTAATTCATAAGAACCTGTAGCCTGAGGAGACCCCCATGAACGCTGCCCTCGACGTTCTGCAATCGACCCATCAGCACATCAACCGCGACCGTCTGTGGCAGTCGCTGATGGACCTGGCCAAACTTGGCGCCACCCCCAAGGGCGGTGTGTGTCGCCTGGCCCTCACCGACCTCGACCGCAAGGCTCGCGATCTCTTCGTGCAGTGGTGCGAAGCGGCCGGTTGCACCGTGACCATCGACGGCATCGGCAATATCTTTGCGCGTCGCCCCGGCCGCAACCCCGACCTGCCGCCAGTGATGACCGGCAGCCATATCGACACCCAGCCCACCGGCGGCAAGTTCGACGGTTGCTTCGGCGTGCTGGCCGGTGTGGAAGTGCTGCGCACCCTTAACGACCTGAATGTGGAAACCGAGGCGCCGCTGGAAGTGGTGGTATGGACCAACGAAGAAGGCTCGCGCTTCCCGCCGTGCATGATGGGCTCAGGGGTGTTTGCCGAGAAGTTCACCCTGGCCGATACCCTGGCCAAAGTGGATGCCGATGGGGTCAGCGTGGGGGAGGCGTTGAACGCGATTGGCTATGCGGGAACGCGGCCGGTCAGCGGGCATAAGGTCGGCGCTTATTTCGAGGCCCATATCGAACAAGGGCCGATTCTGGAGGATGAACACAAAACCATCGGCGTGGTGCTCGGCGCCCTCGGGCAAAAGTGGTTTGACCTGAAGCTGCGCGGTGTTGAGGCCCATGCCGGCCCTACACCCATGCACTTGCGCAAGGACGCCCTGGTCGGCGCGGCCGCGGTGGTGGCCGCCGTGAACGCGGCGGCGTTGGCGCACCAGCCCCATGCGTGCGGCACGGTGGGCTGCCTGCAAGCGTATCCGGGATCGCGCAACGTGATTCCCGGTGAAGTACGCATGACCCTGGATTTTCGTCACTTGGAACCGGCACGGCTGGATTCGATGATTGCCCAGGTGCGCCAGGTGATCGAAGACACCTGCGCCAAACATGGCTTGAGTTTCGACCTGCAGCCCACGGCGGACTTCCCGCCGCTGTACTTTGACAAAGGCTGTGTGGAGGCGGTGCGCGATGCCGCCAATGGCTTGGGCTTATCGAACCTGGACATCGTCAGCGGGGCAGGGCACGACGCGATCTTCGTGGCTGAGCTGGGCCCGGCGGGGATGATCTTTGTGCCGTGTGAAGGCGGCATCAGCCACAACGAAATCGAAAATGCCGCGCCGGATGACTTGGCGGCAGGGTGTGCGGTGTTGTTGCGCGCCATGCTAGCCGCTTCAGCGGCCATCGCCAGCGGCAAACTCGCGGCCTGATCGTTCCCACGCTCCGCGTGGGAATGAACCCTGTGACGCTCCGCGTCACGATTTTAAGGGCAGACGCAGAGCGTCCTGAACGACGTTCCCACGCAGAGCGTGGGAACGATCAGTAGTCAGCAGGTTATTAGCCCGGCTGCCAGCCGCCGCCGAGTGCGGTCAAGAGTCCCACGCTTGCCTGCAATTGCCGGGTCTGCACCGCCTGCAACGTTCGCTGTGCCTGCAACGCGGCGGTTTGGGCGGTGACCACGTCCAGGTAACTCACCGCCCCGGCCTGATAGCTATTCATCGCCAAAGCCTGGGTATGTTGCGCCGCCTCTGCCGCCGCTTGCTCGTCCTCGGCTTGCTGCTGCAGGTCTCGCAGTTGTGCGAGGTTATCCTCCACCTCACGCACGGCTTTCAAGACGTGGCTACGGTACTGTGCCGAGGCCTCCTCGAACTCGGCCTTGGCCTGGCGCTCGTTGGCGCTCAAGCGCCCGCCGTCGAAGATCGGCAGGTTCATCAGCGGCCCCAGCGCCCAGTACCGGTTGCCGGCGGACAGCAGGTTGCCGACGCCTTGGGTCTGCCCGCCCAGCACACCGGTCAAACTGAAATCCGGAAACCAGGCTGCCTTGGCCACGCCGATCGTCGCGTTGGCTGCAAACACGCGACGCTCAGCGGCGGCAATGTCCGGGCGACGCTGCAGCAGGTGGCTGGGCAACTGCGCCGGAATGCCTGGCAACGCCATTAATTGCGAACTGGACGGCAGTGAAAAATCACTGGCCGTTACGCCCACCAATGCACCGATGGCATGCTCGACGAGGTTGCGCTGGCCACGCACTTCGTCCAACTGTGCCTTGGCTTCGGCCAGTTGGTTTTGCGCGCGGGTCAGGTCCAGTTCCGACGCAATCTGGCCTTCATAACGGCTGCGGGTCAGTTGCAGCGCCTGGCTGAATTCCTCCAGTGAACTGTTGAGTATCCTGCTTTGTGCATCCAGCCCATTGAGCTGCACATACAGGCTCGCCAACTGCTGTTGGAGGCTCAAGCGCACCACCGCCAAATCATCAAAGGACGCTTGTGCCTGGGCATCGCCCGCGGCGACCTGATTGCGGATTCTGCCCCACAGGTCGAGGTCGTATCCCAGGGAGAACCCAGCGGTATTGCTGTTGTACACCGACGGCTGTGTAGTGCCGCGTAACGGTCGTGAATCCGATTGACGCTGGCGCAGCGGTTGCGCGCTGGCGGTGATTTGCGGGAAAAGGCCCGCGTGCAATTGGCTGGCGTAGGCCTGGGACGCATCGAAGTGCGCGAGCGCCGCGGCCAGGTCCGGGTTGGCCTTGAGCAGTTGCTGTTGCAGCGCGTTCAGGCGCGAATCGTGGTAAAGCTGCCACCACTGGGGCGCCAATTGGTCCGACGGTTGCGCACTGTGCCAAGGGCCATCGCTGGTTTGTTCACGGTAGTTCGCGGGCAGGTCAATCGACGGCACTTTATAGCTGGGTGCTATCGAGCAACCCTGCAACGCCAGCAGCACCAACGCCGCCAGCGGCTTAAGCTTTGGGCGCATGGGCACCTCCCGAGGCGTCGGCCAGTTGCACCGGGTCGCCTTCGCGCAGGGCGTCGGGCGGGTTGTCGATGATACGGTCAGCAGGCTTCAGGCCCTGGTCGATCACCAGGCGCTCGCCGAGGTCCAGGCCAATATGAATGTCTTGCAGGTGCACATGGTTGCGACCGTCCAGTATCGCAACCTGGGTGCCCTGGGCGCGGAAGATCAAGGCGCTGGCCGGGATGCTCACGCCATGGGTGTCAGCCGGAATCGGCAGGGTGACTTCGGCGTAATCGCCCGGCAGCAGTTCGCCGTTGGGGTTGTCGGCGACGAACTGAGCGAGCAGGGTGCCGGAGCGGCGGTCGATGGCGGTGGAGTCACCGATCAGACGTGCCTTGAAGTGCTCGCCGGGGTGCTCGGGGACGGTCAGTTCGGCCTCAAGGCCTGTATGGATGACCGCTGCATAGTTCTGCGGCACCGGCACATACAAGCGCAATTGGTGGGTGTCGGCAATGTTGAACAGTTCCGGATCGCTGGCGTTATCGGCCTTGATCAACTGGCCGATGTCGGTGTTACGGGCGGTGATGGTGCCGGCGAACGGCGCGCGAAGGGTCTTGTAGCTTTCCAGGGCGCACAGTCGCGCATAGTCTGCTGCAGCGGCTTCGGTGTTGGCCTTGGCGGCTGCGGCGTTGGAGGTTTTTTCATCGGCGTCCTGGCGCGATACCGAATGGCTGGCCAGCAGGTTTTGCCAGCGGGTCGCCGTGGTGGCTGCCAGGTGTGCATTGGCTTGTTGCTGGATCAGGCGCGCATGGGCCTGGGCCAGTTGTTGGTCAAGGTCGGGGCTGTCGATTTCGGCGAGGAGTTGCCCGGCCTTGACCTGGGCGCCGATGTCGACTTTCCAGTCCTTCAAGTAGCCGCTGACCCGCGCATGGATCGCCGCCTTGCTCCACGCCTCCAGGTGAGCGGGCAGGCGTAGGGTGTCACCGCCGGCGTTTGGCTTGGGTTGGAACACCATCACCTGGGGGACGGCGGCGGCTTCGGTCCAGGCGGTGACCGATTGCTCGTGCAGCGTACGCGCGTGCAGGCCGCTGGCGACCAACAGGGCAGCCAACGTCAGGCCACCGACACCCAGGAGCATCAGGCGCTTGCGCGAGGGTTTTTGATCAGGCGACATGGGGCGTTTCTCCAGCAGTTGCGCGAGTAGGATGACGGCCGTGGACCAGGCTGAAGACCACGGGAACAAACAACAAAGTGGCGATGGTGGCGAAGATCAAGCCGCCGATGACTGCCCGGCCGAGCGGGGCGTTCTGCTCCTCGGAAATCGCCAGGGGCAGCATGCCGATGATCATCGCCAGGGCGGTCATGCACACCGGGCGAAAGCGTGTGTAGCCCGCTTCCAGCGCGGCTTTCAACGCATCGCCATGTTCGGCCAGGCGCTCACGGCAGAAGCTCACCACCAGGATCGAGTTGGCGGTGGCCACGCCCATGCACAAGATGGCGCCGGTGAGTGCTGGCACCGACAACGAGGTGCCACTGAGGAACAGCATCCACACGATGCCCGCCAATGCTGCAGGCAACGCCGTGATGATCACAAAGGGGTCGGCCCATGACTGGAAGTTGACCACGATCAGCAAGTAGATCAGCACCACCGCGCCGAGCAGCCCGAAGCTCAAACCACTGAACGCCTCATGCAGCGCATCGATCTGCCCGTGCAGGCTGATGGTCGCGCCTTTGGGACGCATGGACGCCGTGTCATCCAGCACTTTTTGCACATCGCGGGCCACACCGCCGAGGTCGCGGCCTTGCACGTTAGCGTACAGGTCCAGGGTCGGTTCGATGTTGTAGTGGGTCACCACGGCCGGGCTTTGTACCCGGGAGATGGTTGCCACGCCGCCGAGGATTTGCGCCTGCCCGTTTGCCCCCGTCACCGGCAGCGCTTCCAGGGACGGCAAGCTGTCGAGGCGGTATTGCGGGGTGGCAGCGACGATGGAATAAGACACGCCGTTGGCCGGGTTGAGCCAGAAGGTCGGCGCGGTTTGCGAGCTGCCGGCGAGGGAGGCGACCATGCTGTTGGTGACATCACGCTCGGTAATGCCCAGGCCGTTGGCGCGCATACGGTCCACGTTTACTTGCAGCGAGGGGTAGCCGGTGGACTGCTGGATACGCAGGTCGGCAATCCCCGGTACATGCTGCAAGCGCCGTTCAAGTTCGACGGCATAAGCGCGGTTTTCTGCGTCATTGCGCCCGGAGATTTTGACGTCCAGCGGGGCGGGGGCGCCGAAGTTGAGGATCTGGCTGCTGATGTCGGCGGGCAGGAACGCAAAGTGGCTGCCGGGGAAACTTTGCGGCAGGGCTTCGCGCAGTTTTTTCACATAGTCGGCGGTGGGCGCGTGGTGCGTTTTCAAGCTGACTTGAATATCGCCATCCTGCGGGCCGATGGTGCCGCTGCTGCTGTAGGCCATGTCGATGCCGCTGAGCGGAATGCCAATATTGTCGACGATGGTGTCCAGTTCTTCGGCCGGGATGACCTCGCGAATCCGCGCTTCGATGCGGTCGAACGCCGCGGCGCTTTCCTCGATGCGCGTGCCCAGGGGCAAGCGCACATGCAGGGCCAAGGCACCCGCATCGGTGGCCGGAAAAAAGTCCTGGCCCAGGCTCGGCAACAGCAGGAACGACGCGAGTACGCAGGCCAGGAACCCGACAATGAAGCGCTTACGTGCGCCCAGTGCCAGCGTCAGCAGGCCATGGTAGGTGTCGCGGACATTGGAAAAGTGCCGCTCGAATCCCTGTTGAAAATTCAGCACCGATTGCAGCAATGCATTACGTGGTTTCAGGTGCTGTTCGCCCTCGTGGTGGTTGATGAATGCATCTTCCGGATGATGCCCAGCGCCTGACTCCGGCCGATGTGGTTTGAGCAAAAACATCGCCAGCGTCGGCACCAGGGTGCGCGAGAGAATGAACGAACTGGCCATGGCGAAGATCACCGCCAATGCCATCGGCCGGAACAGGTAACCGGCAATGCCTTGCAGCAAAAACATCGGCACGAACACGATGCAGATGCACAGCAGTGAGACGAACGCCGGGCCGACGATTTGCGCGGCGCCGTCGAGAATCGCGGTCTTCACCGTCTTACCTTGCTCCAGGTGCCAGTTGATGTTTTCGATGGTCACCGTGGCGTCATCCACAAGGATGCCCACGGCCAACGCCAGCCCGCCCAGCGTCATGACGTTGAGGGTTTGCCCGCTGACGGCCAGCAGCGCGATGGCCGAAAGCACCGCCAGGGGAATCGAGGCGGCGATGATCAAGGTCGAGCGCCAACTGCCAAGAAACAACAGGATCATTGCACTGGTAAGCAGGGCGGCAATGATGCCTTCCTGGGCCACGCTGCCCACCGACTGTTTGACGAACACTGAGGCATCGCCCAGCAGCGAGGTTTTCAATGACGGCGGCAGGGTTTCGTTGATGCGCGGCAGCATCTGGCGGATACCGTCGATGATCGACAGCGTGGAAATGCTGCCGTTTTTCAGCGCCGGCATGAGCACGGCGCGATGGCCGTCGACCCGCACGATGTTGGTTTGCGGCGGTGCACCGTCGCGCACGTGGGCCACTTGGCCGATGGTGATCAGCGCCCCGTCGACGGTCTTGATCGGCAAGTCGTTGAGCTCATCAATGGCCTTGGGGCTGTTGTTGAGCAGGATCGTGTATTCGTTGGGCCCCAGCTTGGCGGTGCCCACCGGAATGATCTGGTTCTGCAGCGCCAGGGCATTGCCCACATCCTGGGCCGACAAGCCTTTGGCGGCGAGGGCTTGGGGGTCGAGGTCGAGCGTAATCTGCCGCTGCTTGCCGCCCATCGGCGTGGGCATGGCCAGGCCGGGCAGGGCGCTCAAGGGCAGGCGGATATTGTTCTGCACCAGGTCACGAATTTTGGCTTCCGAAAGGCTGGGGCTGGAGAACGCCATTTGCAGGATCGGCACCGTGGAGGCGCTGTAGTTGAGGATCAGCGGCGGGGTGATGCCCGGTGGCATTTGCTTGAGCACGGTTTGTGACACCGCCGTGACCTGGGCATTGGCGGTACGGATGTCCACGCCAGGCTGGAAGAAGATCTTGACGATGCCCATGCCGGGCAACGATTGCGACTCGATGTGTTCGATGTCGTTGACGGTGGTGCTCAGGGAGCGTTCGTAGGTGTAGATCACCCGGCCGGCCATGGCGTCCGGGGACAGGCCGTTGTACTGCCAGACCACGGCGACCACGGGAATGCCGATATCGGGAAAAACATCCGTGGGCGTGCGCAGGGCCGCCATCGGCCCGATGATGCAGATGAATATAGCCAGCACGATGAAGGTGTACGGCTTGTGCAGTGCGGTCTTTACCAGCCCGAGCATGCGTGAGTCTCCGAGAAGAGCAGGATTGCAAACCCCGGCAGTCTTGCCCGACCCACCTAACACGCACCTTTCAGCCAGGTGAAGGAAGTTTTAGTTAACGGCTGAAGATCCTTTCATAGGGATTCATTTGTTCCAGGAGAGGCGGCTGATCAAGCTTGTCAGTCATCGGATACGACCTTTTCATTCATGCCCTTTGGAGCCCTGTCATGTCACTTAAACCATTGTTGTTAGTTCCCGTCCTTGGCTTTGTCTGCTTTCTATCGGCATGCGCCGGCCCGATCCCCAAGGCGGACCCCAGCCAAGCCTGGATCGGCTTGCAGGAAGAAGCGCCGAATGACCTGATGGCCGAGCGTGTCGATGGCAAACGTGTGGACGATGGGCGCTATTTTGAAGTGACCCCGGGGGACCATCGCCTGGACGTGACCTTATTTGAAGACGAGCCGGGTGACGACAACCAGCAGGACTGCCAGGGCCGCATCGAGTACAAGCATTTCAAGGCGGGTGAGCACTACACCCTGGTGGAGTCGAGCCTGGGCACCACGGTGCGCGCGTCCCTTGAGGACGGCCACGGCAAGGAAATTGCCGCGACCCAGGACTTCAATTGCATGCCTGGCTAGGCGTGATGCGCCGTCGTCTTGCGTGGCTCGGCGGGTTCAGCAGGTTTGACGTGGGGGTGATGATGCCGGCGCGTCACGCGCATGACCCCCCACAGCATGGCGGCGGCGACGGCCAGCCAACCACAGATCAACAGGAAAATCGTTGTCGCAAGGCTCATTCGGGCCTCCTTTCGCCCACTTGGGGCACACACAGTCTTCTCAATGGACAGTCTAGTCAGCTGACGGTTGCCTGCTATTGACCAATGGTCGAGTCCGTCCAACTTGTTTGCTCTATCGTCACCGCTTTATTGCACGCGTCGGCTATAGATATCTTGCGCCGCCCCCTGTAGGAGCGAGCTTGCTCGCGAAAAACGTCAACGATGACGCAGGCTTCCTGAATAAACGCGGCGCCTGTAAGTTTTTCGCGAGCAAGCTCGCTCCTACGGGATAGAGAAAGCGCGATTGGGCTATGATCGGGGCCTTTACCGGCAGTTGATCAAGAGAGTGAAAAAATTGCGCTTACGGTCGAACCTTAAAACTTCCTTGCTACTGGCCGTTGCCCTTGGGTTGGCGGCCTGTTCCAGCAACACTCCATCGAAACTGCCTGGCTTGCCCGAGCGCGTCGAACTCAATGGCGTGCCGACCTTTCGCAGTGAGGCTTATCAGAGCGGTCCTACGGCACTTGCCAGCATGCTGTCGCAACAAGGCGTTGTCATGACACCGGGTTTGCTTGATAAGCCGCTGCGCCTGCCCGGCGCCGAGGCGGGCCTTGAGCGCAACATGCAGGTGCTGGCGCGTGAGTACGGGCTGATGGTGTACCCATTGGAGGCCAAGCTGACCGCCGTGCTGGCGCAGGTGGCGGCGGGTTACCCGGTGATGGCGCGGATCAACGCCAGCTATTGGTCCGGGGCGCGTTATGTCGTGGTGGTGGGGTTCAACCAGCAGAAGAGTACGGTGCTGTTGCGCTCAGGCAATGAGCGCCGCTTGAGCATGAGCTTCAGCGACTTTGAGTCGGCGTGGAAGGGCGCGGGCCATTGGGCCATCCTGACCCAGCGCCCGAGCCAGTTGCCGGCCAATGTGGACGCGCAGCGCTGGCGCGATGCGGCCAATGCCACGGCCCAGGCGGGGCAGGAGCAAGCGGCGGCCCAAGCGCTCAAGGTGTTGGCAGAGAAGAAGTGAAACTCAAATGTGGGAGCGGGCTTGCTCGCGAAGGCGCAGTGTCAGTCGCTGAATGCTTAGGCTGACCCACCGCATTCGCGAGCAAGTCCGCTCCCACACTAAAATCGCTGTTTATCGACGTACTTCCGTAGCGGTCGCTCGATTCTTGAGGTTTTTATCGGCCTTGTAACGCAGCGCCACATCCGGCACTGCGCCGCCTTTGCCGGTCTCGACCCAGCTACGAATACGGCTGGCATCGGCAAAATGGGTGAACTTGCCAAAGGCATCCAGGATCACCAGCGACACCGGGCGATTGCCCATGCTCGTCACCAGCACCAGGCAGTGGCCGGCCTGGTTGGTGAAGCCGGTCTTGGTCAGCTTGATATCCCAGTTGGCGCGGTTGATCAGGTGGTCGGTGTTGGAGAAGCCCAAGGTGTAGTTGGGCTTGCGGAACGACACGGTCTTTTCCTTGGTGGTGCTCAGCTGGCTCAGCATCGGGAATTTACGCGCATAGGCCAGCAGCTTGCTCAGGTCGCGGGCGGTCGACACGTTATGGATCGACAGGCCGGTGGGCTCCACGTAGTGGGTGCTGGTCATGCCCAAGGACTTGGCCTTGGCGTTCATCGCCGCGATAAAGGCTGCGTAACCGCCAGGATAATGGTGGGCCAGGCTCGCAGCGGCGCGGTTTTCCGAAGACATCAGCGCGATCAGCAGCATTTCCTTGCGCGGCATCTGGCTGCCGATCTTCACCCGGGAGAACACGCCTTTCATCTCGGGCGTGTCGGTGATGTTGATGTCGATGTACTCGTCCATATTCTGCTTGGCTTCGAGGACGATCAGGCCGGTCATCAGCTTGCTCACCGAGGCGATAGGTACCACCACGTCGGGGTTGCTGGAATAAATGACTTTATTGGTCTGCAAATCGACCAGCATGGCGCTGCCGGAGGCGATTTGAAGCTTGGAGGCGTCACGCGGGGCCAGGGTGGATTCGGCGGCGTGGGCGAAGGTGCCTGCCAAAGCAAAAAACAGGCTGACAATAGAAAGACGAATTTTCACGCGGATGAACTCGCTAAAAAGTAAGGAAATGCCGTTGTGAAACGGATTTTGTGACAAATGGCGTTACATTTTAGGAGTATGGATCATAAAGTGATAGAGAGCCTTTAAATAAAGGCTGTAAGCCGATGATTGGTTAGGCTGTGCCGATTTTAAACCTATGGCTTTGTTATTTTTTCTCGCGTGTCCTCATCGATAAGCTGTCGAAGTTGCTCAAACAGGGGATCGGCATCGGTGTACTTCTTGCCGTAAGCTAGATTGAACTCGTAATTGAAGCCCGGTGGGTTCTTGCCCTGATTGTGCTGGAGCAGCGTTTCCAGCTTGTCCAGCGCCTTGACGGCTCTTGCCTCCGCAGACTGTGCGTGCTCATAGTCATCCCAGAGCGCCAATATCTCAGCTTTCAGCGGCTCATCCAGCGCAGAGGTCAGAAGCACAAGATCGTCTCTCTCTTGCTCGCCCTTGTTGGGAAACGCCGCCTGACTGACTGCTGGGATGTCTCCGTTGATGGCCTCCCCCAGATCGTGAATGACGCACATCTTGAGGATCTTCAGCATGTCGGGCTCGGCCAGTTGATCTTCGAAAACAATGGCCATCAGGCAAAGACGCCAACTGTGTTCCGCCGTGCTTTCGGTGCGCCCGGAAGAGGTGTGTGCACTTCTGAGTACATCCTTGAGTTTTTCCGTTTCGCGGAGGAATTCTAGGCGCCCTTTGATTTTGTCGATGTTCATGACGTTCTCTGTCTCCAGTGGCGAAGGCTATGCTAGTGGAGTCAGATTAAGCCCGGGTAGTCTGAACGTCCACGCATACAATATGCACAGCGCAGGGCAGTCAAAGCGTCTCCACCAAACGCGCCGATGTACCGTCTGAAAGAGGAATGCGCGTCCACCGACAGGCGCTCTGGCTGATAGGCACAACAAGCGAGTCATTGTGGCCGGTAACGAACTCGATCGCCGGTGGCGCACTGACTTCCCTCCACCCGGTTTCATCCAGGGAGAGCTCCTTGCTGATGATCTCCGGTGTCGCAAAGCGCCATAGCGAACGCCCCAGCAATTCGCTCACGGGGCTTGCGAACTGGGCTGCGCGGGCAGGGGAGCAAGCCAGCAGACGGTGGGTCAGGTCGCACATGAGATGAACGGGCCGTGAGCTTTCCCTGACCAGGCGAGCCAAGGCTTGATCGGCGGCCGCATCAAGGCGGGCGGCGAGCAATTGCTCAAGCTGTTGGTGCGCGCAGGGGTCGATTGCCTGTACGCCGCTTTCCCAGCGCGAAATAGTGGATTGGGTAACGTTGAACAACTGCGCAGCGTGGGCTTGTTTGACTCGGTGCAACAAGCGCCACCGCCTGAGCGCGATGCCAGGCAAGGCTGGCTTTGGGAAGATGCCAGGCATTTCGAATTCCGGAAGGGTGACGGCCTTTGGCTAGTTTGTTTAATGCGTTAACAGCCTGCAACAAGGGTTTTTCACGGGCAATAAAAAGCCCTGCGATAAAGCAGGGCTTTTTCAACATGCCTGGTTATCAGCCGTGCAGAGTTTCTGCGGCATACAGCGTATTTTCCAACAGGCACGCCCGGGTCATCGGCCCGACACCGCCTGGCACCGGCGTGATCCAGCCAGCGCGGGGCAGGGCGGTTTCATACACCACGTCACCCACCAACTTGCCGTCTTCCTGGCGGTTGATGCCCACGTCGATGACGATGGCGCCTTCCTTGATCCACTCACCCTTGACCAGGCCCGGCTTGCCGGCGGCGACTACCACCAGGTCAGCGCGGCCGACGTGGCCGGCCAGGTCCTTGGTGAAGCGGTGGGTGACGGTCACGGTGCAGCCGGCCAGCAGCAGTTCCATGGCCATCGGGCGACCGACGATGTTCGATGCGCCCACCACGACGGCGTCGAGGCCGTACAGGTCGACACCAGTGCTTTCCAACAGCGTCATGATGCCTTTGGGGGTGCATGGGCGCAGCAGGGGAATGCGTTGGGCCAGGCGGCCGACGTTATAAGGGTGGAAACCGTCGACGTCTTTGTCCGGGCGGATGCGCTCCAGCAGTTTGGAGGCGTCCAGGTGCTCAGGCAGTGGCAGTTGCAGCAGGATGCCATCCATGTCCGGGTCATCGTTGAGGCTGTCAATCAGGTCGGTCAGGGCCTGTTGAGTGGTGTCCGAAGGCAAGTCGTAGGCCTTGGAAATAAAGCCGACCTCTTCACAGTCTTTACGCTTGTGCGAGACATAAACCTGAGAGGCAGGATCGCTGCCGACCAGGATCACCGCGAGGCCAGGCGTGCGCAGGCCTTGCTGGCTGCGCTCGGTGACTCGTTTGGCTATCTGCTGGCGCAGGCTGGCGGCGATTGATTTGCCGTCGATAAGTTGTGCAGTCATTACGCGTGATTAACCATCGAGAGGGGGAAGAAAAGTGCGCGCATTCTCGCATGCCAAGGCGCGAGGGCAAAGGCGCTTGGTCTGCAAATTGCCCTAACCCCTTAAATAAAATCAGTTTTTTTCAAAAAAGATTTGACGGGTTTCCGGGGCATCTATACTATTCGTCGCACTTGTCGGGCACAGCCTAGCACTGGTTAAGAAGGTCGAGCAGAATAGTTGTACTGCAAGGCTGGAAGCACTTAGTTTGTAATCCTCCAAGAGTACAGATTAATAAGGCGCCCGTAGCTCAGCTGGATAGAGCATCCGCCTTCTAAGCGGATGGTCGCAGGTTCGAGTCCTGCCGGGTGCGCCATTAGGCAGCTTTGGCACAAGTAGCGCTATATGGTGGGCGTAGCTCAGTTGGTAGAGCACGGGATTGTGACTCCCGTTGTCGAGGGTTCGATCCCCTTCGTCCACCCCATATTCTGAAAGGCGCCAGATTTAACAGTCTGGCGCCTTTGCTTTAAGAGTTTCAAGCGCGGATGTGGTGGAATTGGTAGACACACTGGATTTAGGTTCCAGCGCCGCGAGGCGTAAGAGTTCGAGTCTCTTCATCCGCACCAATTAAAGCTTTTGCCGGTCGTCAGGCGGGCAGGGCTCAACAAAGAAGTGGTTTGGTTTCTTTGTTAACGCAATATGGTGGGCGTAGCTCAGTTGGTAGAGCACGGGATTGTGACTCCCGTTGTCGAGGGTTCGATCCCCTTCGTCCACCCCATATTCGAAAGGCGCCAGATTTAACAGTCTGGCGCCTTTTTTGGTTTTGGCGGTTTGAGATTGGGTGGCCGCAGGTGCTGGGCTGCCCCGGCAGGGCGTGTCGTCGTATTTGTGTATCTCGATGATGCCGCTTTGCTTGCCTGCTCTGTTCGCGGGGCGGGTCGTCAGGGAGATGAATGGTTGTTCCTTCTATATATAGAGAGGGACGGCGCAGAGCCCTGGCGCAATTTGGCTGTATTTGTCACCGGGGCGAGGTACTTCAGTGCTTTCGTACCGATAAATTGCCGGTTGTTTTCCGCTGTGTTTTCAGTAGGGTGACTTCTTGAGTTTGACCCACTAGAATGCATGCCCTTGATTGGGGTCGGAAATGGCCGGCTAATGTCTGTGCAACGAGGAATATCCATGCAAGTTTCTGTTGAAAATACTACTGCTCTCGAGCGCCGCCTGAGCATCACCGTGCCGGCAGAGCGTATCGAGACTGCGGTCAACAAGCGTCTGCAGCAGACTGCCCAGAAGGCCAAGATCGCTGGTTTCCGTCCAGGCAAAGTGCCGATGAGCGAAATCAAGCGTCGTTTTGGTGCCGATGCGCGCCAGGAAGCTGTAGGTGACGTGATCCAGGCTTCTTTCTACGAAGCCGTTGTCGAGCAAAAGCTGAACCCGGCTGGCTCGCCTTCGATCGAGCCCAAGTCCCTGGAAGCGGGCAAGGACCTGGAATACGTTGCCGTATTCGAAGTGTTCCCGGAATTTGAAGTGGCCGGTTTCGACGGTATCGAAATCGAGCGTCTGAGCGCCGAAGTGGCTGATTCGGACCTGGACAACATGCTGGAAATCCTGCGCAAGCAGAACACTCGTTTCGAAGTGGCCGACCGTGCCGCCCAGAACGAAGACCAACTGAACATCGATTTCGTTGGCAAGGTTGACGGCGAAGTCTTCGCTGGCGGCTCCGCCAAGGGCACTCAGCTGGTGCTGGGTTCCAACCGCATGATCCCTGGTTTCGAAGACGGCCTGGTTGGCGCTAAAGCTGGCGAAGAGCGCGTTCTGAACCTGACGTTCCCTGCTGACTACCAGAACCTGGACCTGGCTGGCAAAACCGCCGAGTTCACCGTGACCGTCAACAGCGTTTCCGAGCCTAAGCTGCCAGAGCTGAACGAAGAGTTCTTCGCCCAGTTCGGCATCAAGGAAACCGGCATCGAAGGCTTCCGCACCGAAGTTCGCAAGAACATGGAGCGTGAGCTGCGCCAGGCCATCAAGTCCAAGGTCAAGAACCAGGTCATGGACGGTCTGCTGGCCGCCAACCCGATCGAAGTGCCTAAGGCCCTGCTGTCCAACGAAGTGGATCGCTTGCGCGTTCAAGCGGTTCAGCAGTTTGGTGGCAACATCAAGCCTGACCAGCTGCCGGCCGAGCTGTTCGAAGAGCAAGCCAAGCGCCGCGTTGTGCTGGGCCTGATCGTGGCTGAAGTGGTCAAGCAGTTCGACCTCAAGCCAGACGAAGACCGCGTTCGCGAAATGATCCAGGAAATGGCTTCGGCCTACCAGGAGCCTGAGCAGGTCGTGGCTTGGTACTACAAGAATGAGCAGCAGATGAACGAAGTACGTTCGGTTGTGCTGGAAGAACAAGTTGTGGATACTGTTCTGCAGAAGGCTAAGGTGACCGATAAAGCGGTCTCTTACGAAGAAGCAGTCAAACCGGCGGAAGCAGCACAAGCCGACTGATTGTCCAACTCGTTGGAAATTCAACCATAAGCCAGCCTCGCGCTGGCTTATGCGTTTTCAAGACATGACTATTTGGGAGTAACTGCAGAGCATGTTCCGTAATTCCTATATTCAGCAGAACTCTGATATCCAGGCCGCAGGCGGCCTGGTCCCGATGGTTGTCGAGCAGTCCGCTCGTGGCGAACGCGCCTACGACATCTACTCGCGCCTGCTCAAGGAGCGAGTGATCTTTCTGGTTGGCCCGGTAGAGGACTACATGGCCAACCTGATCTGTGCGCAGCTGCTGTTCCTTGAAGCGGAAAACCCGGACAAGGACATCCATCTCTACATTAACTCGCCGGGTGGTTCGGTGACTGCGGGCATGTCGATCTACGACACCATGCAGTTCATCAAGCCAAACGTGTCGACCACCTGTATTGGCCAGGCGTGCAGCATGGGCGCCTTCCTGCTGACCGCGGGTGCCGAAGGCAAGCGTTTCTGCCTGCCGAACTCGCGCGTGATGATTCACCAGCCACTGGGCGGTTTCCAGGGCCAGGCGTCGGACATCGAAATCCACGCCAAGGAAATCCTCTTCATTCGTGAGCGTCTCAACACGCTGATGGCCAAGCACAGCGGGCGCACCCTGGAAGAAATCGAGCGCGATACCAACCGTGACAATTTCATGAGCGCTGAAGCCGCCAAGGAATACGGGTTGATCGACGCAGTGATCGACAAGCGCCCCGCATAATATAAGCCGCTCAAAATAGGGCTGGTCGGCATGTCCGACCACTGGCGGGCTTGAAAAAGCCCGCATAAGCCTTCATCTTGTGTTGCAAGCCTATCGGATTTGGATCGAACGAATGACTGACACCCGCAACGGCGAGGACAACGGCAAGCTGCTCTATTGCTCCTTCTGTGGCAAAAGCCAGCATGAAGTACGCAAATTGATTGCCGGCCCCTCGGTGTTTATCTGCGACGAATGCGTCGACCTGTGCAATGACATCATCCGTGAGGAGGTGCAGGAAGCCCAGGCCGAGAGCAGTGCGCATAAATTACCTTCGCCTAAAGAAATCAGTGGCATCCTTGACCAATACGTCATTGGTCAAGAGCGTGCAAAAAAGGTTCTGGCCGTAGCGGTGTACAACCACTACAAGCGCTTGAACCAGCGTGACAAGAAAGGTGACGAGGTTGAACTCGGCAAGAGCAACATCTTGCTGATCGGTCCTACAGGCTCGGGTAAAACCCTGCTTGCAGAAACCCTCGCTCGCCTGCTGAACGTTCCGTTCACCATCGCCGACGCCACCACCCTCACCGAGGCTGGCTACGTGGGTGAAGATGTCGAGAACATCATTCAGAAACTGCTGCAGAAGTGCGACTACGACGTAGAGAAAGCCCAGATGGGTATTGTCTACATCGACGAGATCGACAAGATCTCGCGCAAGTCGGACAACCCGTCGATCACTCGGGACGTTTCCGGTGAAGGCGTGCAGCAGGCCCTGTTGAAGCTGATCGAAGGCACGGTTGCGTCCGTACCGCCGCAAGGTGGTCGCAAGCACCCGCAGCAGGAATTCCTTCAGGTTGATACGCGCAACATCCTGTTCATTTGTGGCGGTGCGTTCTCGGGTCTCGAGAAGGTGATTCAGCAGCGTTCCACCCGTGGCGGCATTGGTTTCAGTGCGGAAGTGCGTAGCAAGGAAGAAGGCAAGAAGGTGGGCGAGTCCCTGCGTGAAGTCGAGCCTGACGATTTGGTCAAGTTCGGTCTGATCCCGGAATTCGTTGGCCGTCTGCCGGTCCTGGCCACGTTGGACGAGTTGGATGAGGCGGCTTTGATCCAGATCCTCACCGAACCGAAAAACGCCCTGACCAAGCAATACGGCAAATTGTTCGAGATGGAAGGTGTAGACCTGGAGTTCCGTACCGACGCGCTGAAATCGGTGGCCAAGCGGGCACTGGAGCGCAAGACCGGTGCACGTGGTCTGCGTTCTATCCTCGAAGGCGTGTTGCTCGACACCATGTACGAAATCCCCTCGCAGTCCGAGGTGAGTAAAGTGGTGATCGACGAAAGCGTTATCGAAGGCAAGTCCAAGCCGCTGTATATCTATGAAAACAGTGAGCCGGCTGCCAAGGCTGCACCCGACGCGTAAGCGTTCAGCAGTTGTGGTACAAGCAAGGGGCCTTTAGGGGCCCCTTGTTTTTTGGGGCGTTTTTTCGAGACGGTGGTTAAATTCGCGTTTATTCATGCGTTTAACTGCTGGCATTGAGCTTGTTTTTTTTGCAGGTAACCCCCATCTTGGTTTCAAGCTTATTTTTGAACTGTCATAGAGGCGAAATCATGAAGACAACCATCGAATTGCCTCTCCTGCCGTTGCGTGATGTCGTCGTCTATCCGCACATGGTTATCCCGCTGTTCGTGGGGCGCGAGAAGTCTATCGAAGCCCTCGAGGCCGCGATGACGGGCGACAAGCAAATCCTGCTGTTGGCCCAGAAGAATCCTGCTGATGATGATCCGGGCGAAGATGCCCTGTATCGCGTCGGCACCATTGCCACTGTCCTGCAATTGCTCAAGCTGCCCGATGGCACCGTCAAGGTGCTGGTCGAAGGCGAGCAGCGCGGTGCCGTAGAGCGCTTCATGGAGGTGGACGGCCACCTGCGCGCGGAAGTGGCACTGATCGAAGAAGTCGAAGCCCCGGAGCGTGAATCCGAGGTGTTCGTGCGCAGCCTGCTGTCGCAGTTCGAGCAGTATGTGCAGTTGGGCAAGAAAGTCCCGGCTGAAGTCCTGTCGTCCCTCAACAGCATTGATGAGCCAAGCCGCCTGGTCGACACCATGGCCGCGCACATGGCGCTGAAAATCGAGCAGAAGCAAGACATCCTCGAAATCATCGACCTGTCGGCCCGTGTCGAACACGTACTGGCGATGCTGGATGGCGAAATCGACCTGTTGCAGGTTGAAAAACGCATCCGTGGTCGCGTGAAAAAGCAGATGGAGCGTAGCCAGCGCGAGTACTACCTGAATGAGCAGATGAAGGCCATTCAGAAGGAACTCGGCGACGGCGAGGAAGGCCACAACGAAATCGAAGAGCTGAAAAAGCGCATCGATGCCGCTGGCCTGCCCAAAGACGCCCTGACCAAGGCCACCGCCGAGCTGAACAAGCTCAAGCAGATGTCGCCGATGTCGGCTGAAGCCACCGTGGTGCGCTCGTATATCGACTGGCTGGTGCAAGTGCCGTGGAAGGCCCAGACCAAGGTGCGTCTGGACCTGGCCCGTGCTGAAGAGATTCTCGACGCTGACCATTACGGCCTGGAAGAGGTCAAGGAGCGCATCCTTGAGTACCTCGCTGTACAAAAACGCGTGAAGAAAATCCGCGGCCCGGTGTTGTGCCTGGTTGGGCCTCCGGGCGTGGGTAAAACCTCCCTGGCGGAATCGATTGCCAGCGCGACCAACCGCAAATTCGTGCGCATGGCCTTGGGTGGCGTGCGTGACGAAGCGGAAATTCGCGGTCATCGCCGTACCTACATCGGTTCGATGCCGGGAAGATTGATTCAAAAGATGACAAAAGTGGGTGTACGCAACCCGCTGTTCCTGCTCGATGAAATCGACAAAATGGGCAGCGACATGCGTGGCGACCCGGCGTCGGCTTTGCTCGAAGTGCTGGACCCTGAGCAGAACCATAATTTCAACGACCATTACCTGGAAGTCGACTACGACTTGTCTGACGTAATGTTCCTGTGCACCTCCAACTCCATGAACATTCCGCCAGCCTTGCTGGACCGGATGGAGGTGATTCGTCTGCCGGGCTACACCGAAGACGAGAAGATCAACATCGCGGTCAAGTACTTGGCGCCCAAGCAGATTTCGGCCAACGGCCTGAAGAAGGGCGAGATCGAATTCGAGGTCGAGGCGATCCGCGACATCGTGCGCTACTACACTCGCGAGGCCGGTGTGCGGGGCCTTGAGCGCCAGATCGCGAAGATCTGCCGCAAAGCGGTGAAGGAACACGCGTTGGAAAAACGCTTCTCGGTGAAAGTGGTTGCCGACTCCCTGGAGCACTTCCTGGGCGTGAAGAAATTCCGCTACGGCCTGGCCGAGCAACAGGACCAGGTCGGCCAGGTGACTGGCCTGGCGTGGACCCAGGTGGGTGGCGAATTGCTCACCATCGAAGCTGCGGTGATTCCGGGCAAAGGCCAGTTGATCAAGACCGGCTCCCTGGGTGACGTGATGGTCGAATCCATTACCGCCGCGCAGACCGTGGTACGCAGCCGCGCCCGCAGCCTGGGCATCCCGCTGGACTTCCACGAGAAGCACGACACCCATATCCACATGCCGGAAGGGGCGACCCCCAAAGACGGCCCTAGCGCGGGCGTAGGCATGTGCACGGCCCTCGTGTCGGCCTTGACCGGCATTCCCGTGCGCGCTGATGTGGCGATGACCGGGGAAATCACCCTGCGTGGCCAGGTATTGGCGATCGGTGGTCTCAAAGAGAAATTGCTCGCCGCGCACCGGGGTGGAATCAAGACTGTGATCATTCCTGAAGAGAATGTTCGCGACTTGAAGGAAATTCCTGACAACATCAAGCAGGATCTTCAGATTAAACCGGTTAAATGGATTGACGAGGTCCTGCAAATTGCGCTGCAATACGCGCCGGAGCCCTTGCCGGATGTGGCCCCGGAGATTGTCGCGAAGGACGAAAAACGCGAGTCCGATTCCAAGGAAAGAATTAGCACGCATTAATGTGTTGGAGCCTGGGGGCTTCCTTGACAGCTTTTTAGAGCCCTTGTTATAAAGCGGCTCTTAAGTGTCTGTAGGCCATTCAGCACTGGTTTTGCTTTTTACCAAAAAACTTAGAATCATACTCAATAGATATATAAGGGGACTTAGAGTGAACAAGTCGGAACTGATTGATGCTATCGCTGCATCCGCTGATATCCCGAAAGCTGCTGCTGGCCGTGCGCTGGACGCAGTAATCGAATCCGTCACTGGCGCTCTGAAGGCCGGCGACTCCGTGGTACTGGTAGGCTTCGGTACTTTCTCTGTGACTGACCGCCCAGCTCGCACTGGCCGTAACCCACAGACCGGCAAAGCACTGCAAATCGCTGCTGCCAAGAAACCAGGTTTCAAAGCCGGTAAAGCCCTGAAAGAAGCCGTTAACTAAGCTTCGTTCAAGCCTTTGCTTACCCGGGTCGGACGCAGGTCTGGCCTGGCAGCGGAGCGGTAGCTGACCCACGTATCGGGTCGCCACGCCGGGGGTGCAGATTCGAACCCCCGTCCGCTCCGCCAGTTACGAGAAGGCGCATCCTCGGATGCGCCTTTCTTCTATCCGGACTCTACCCACGCTCCACGGTTGCCTAATTTTTGAAGTTCAACCGTTTCTGGGGGACGCATGCTGCAAAATATCAGGGACAATTCACAAGGCTGGATTGCCAAGACTATCATCGGGATCATCGTCGCATTGATGGCGTTCACCGGTATCGAAGCCATTTTCCAGGCTTCGGGTAATAACAAGCAGGACGTGGCCAAGGTCAACGGTGAAGAAATCACCCAGACCGAACTGAGCCAGGCTGTCGACATGCAACGGCGCCAGCTGATGCAACAGTTGGGCAAGGATTTCGACGCTTCCCTGCTGGACGAAAAGCTGCTGCGCGATGCTGCCCTCAAGGGCCTGATCGACCGCAAGCTGCTGCTGCAAGGCGCTGCTGATTCCAAGTTCGGCTTCTCGGAAGCTGCGCTGGACCAGGTGATCCTGCAGACGCCGGAATTCCAGGTGGACGGCAAGTTCAACGCCGAACGCTTTGACCAGGTGGTTCGTCAGCTGGGCTATAGCCGCATGCAATTCCGTCAGATGCTGACCCAGGAAATGCTGATCGGCCAGGTTCGTGCAGGCATCGCCGGCAGTGGTTTCGTGACCGACGCCGAGGTGCTGGCATTCGCCCGCCTGGAAAAACAGACCCGCGACTTCGCCACCGTCAACATCAAGGCTGACCCAGCGGCGGTGAAACTCACCGACGACGAGGTCAAGGCCTACTACGACCAGCACGCCAAAGAGTTCATGACCCCGGACCAGGTGGTCATCGACTATCTGGAATTGAAGAAGTCGTCCTTCTTCGACCAGGTTACTGTCAAGGACGATGAGCTGCAGGCTGCCTACGAGAAGGAAACCGCCAACCTCGCTGAACAGCGTCGTGCCGCGCACATCCTGATTGAAGTCAACGACAAGGTCACCGAGGCGCAAGCCAAGGCCAAGATCGAAGACATCCAGGCGCGCCTGGCCAAGGGTGAGAAGTTCGAAGCCCTGGCCAAGGAGTTCTCCCAGGATCCAGGTTCGGCCAACAATGGCGGCGACCTCGGTTTTGCCGGCCCTGGTGTTTACGACCCGGACTTCGAAACCGCGCTGTACGGCTTGAAGCAAGACCAGGTGTCGACGCCGGTGCGCACCACCTTCGGTTGGCACCTGATCAAGTTGCTGGGCGTTGAAGCGCCTGAGGTGCCATCGTTCGCCAGCCTGAAAGACAAGCTGACCCGCGAGCTCAAGGCCCAGCAGGTTGAACAGCGTTTTGTCGAAGCGACCAAGCAATTGGAAGATGCGGCATTCGAAGCCTCTGACCTGGCCCAGCCGGCGTCTGACTTGAAGCTGACCGTCCACACCTCGGCGCCGTTTGGCCGTGAAGGTGGCGAAGGTGTTGCGGCCAACCGTGCCGTGGTCACTGCAGCCTTCAGCCCGGAAGTGCTGGATGAAGGTGCCAACAGCAGCGCTATCGAGCTGGACCCGGAAACCATCATCGTGCTGCGTGCCAAAGAGCATCTCAAGCCGGCCCAATTGCCGCTGGAGAACGTTGCTGCGGCCATTCGCACCCAGATGACCAAGGAGCGCGCGAGCGCTGCCGCCAAAGCCCGTGCCGACGAGTTGATCGCCAGCCTGCGTGATGGCAAGACCGCGCTGGACCAGCCGGTTGACGGTCAGGCCTGGAAGGTGACTGAGGCGGCTACCCGTGGCCAGGAGTCTATCGACCCGGCCGTGCTGCAAGCCTTGTTCCGCATGCCCAAGCCTGCGGCCAAGGACAAACCGACCTTCACCACCGTGACCCTGCGCGATGGCAGCCTGATGATCGTGCGCTTGAACGGCGTGAACGAAGCGGCGGCCCCTACGGACGAAGAAAAGGCGCAATACCGCCGCTTCCTCGCTTCCCGTATTGGCCAGCAGGGCTTCGCGGCCTACCGCAAGCAGCTGGAAACCCAGGCAGACATCAAGAAGTACTGATGCCGGCCTGAATAAAAAGACCCCGACCTGAAAAGGCCGGGGTCTTTTTTTGCCTTTGATAAAGTGAGTGCTGAATGCGCTTTAGGCGTTCTTGGCTGCAAACTTGAGCTTGCCCCACGTCAACCCGATCACCGCCGCCAGGGTTGAAGCCGCCAACACGCTCAGCTTGGCAGCCGACAGCAGGGCCGGGTCGGAGAATGCCAGGGACGAGATAAAGATCGACATGGTAAAACCGATCCCCGCCAACAGGCCGACCAGGCCAACGCCCGTCCAGGTCACACCGTCCGGCAGCTTGCAGATGTTGAGCTTGACCAGCGCCAGGCTCGCCAGCATCACGCCCAGAGGCTTGCCGAGCACCAGGGCGAAGATGACGCCCATGAACACACCGTGGGCCAGCGGGTCATCCAGATTGAAACCGTCCAGGCTTACACCGGCGTTGGCCAAGGCAAACAGCGGCATCACGCCGAAGGCTACCCAGGGGTGCAGCGCTGATTGAACCCGCTGCACCGGCGGCAGTATTTCCCGCTGGGCTTCGCGCAATTGCTTGAGGGGGGCGGCGACTTGCTGGGCCCCTTCGGCTGGCTGCGAGAACCGGTCCATCAGCTCGTTGAAGGTACGTTCGATGGTTTCCAGCGGGCGTTCCCGGGTGGGCTTGGAATTGACCGGGGTCATCAAGCCAAGGATCACCCCGGCCAGCGTTGGGTGCACGCCGGTCTTGAGCAGGCCAAACCACACAATAGCGCCCGGCAGCAGGTAGATCGCCGCCTTGCTGATCCCCATGCGTTGGAACACCAGCACCAGGGCCAGCCCGCCTGCGGCAATCACCAAGCCCATGTAGTCGAGGCTGGCGGTGAAGAAGATCGCGATGATCAAGATCGCCACGATGTCATCGATGATCGCCAGTGCCAGCAGCAGGATACGCACGCCACTGGGGATCGACTTGCCCAGCAGCGCGAGCACGCCCACGGCAAAGGCGATGTCGGTCGCGGTGGGCACCGCCCAGCCACTCGCGGCGGCGGTACCGTGGTTGAGCAGGGTGTAGATGAGTGCCGGCATCAGCACACCGCCCAACGCCGCGCCCAGCGGCAGCGTGGCCAGCTTCAGGTTGGCGAGGGCGCCGTCTTTGATTTCCTGGCGGATCTCGGCACCCACCACCAGGAAGAAGATGGTCATCAGCCCGTCATTGACCAGAAAATGCAGGGAGCGCGACACGCTGTAGTCGCCCAGCCCGAGGGTGATGGGCGTGTTCCAGAAATGCTCGTAGGTCGCGGCGGCGGGGCTGTTGGCCCACACCAGCGCAACGATGGCGGCCAGCAACAGCACGATACCGCTGACGGCTTCAATATGTGAAAAGCGCTCAAGGGCGGACAGCGCGCCCTCAGTCAAACGCTGGGGGCGGGGGATGGCGGGGCGTTTATCAGGCACGACAAATCTCCATTGGCGGCCCGACCAATGCTTGGCTTTTAACCTGCGCCGTACTTTATGCAGCAACGCACCCAGGGACGATGATAGAAAGGTGAGGAATAAGTTGTAAACAAACTTGTCATAGAACCGCGCACATTACGGATCTTTATCGATCCTATGTGTGCCAGGCTTTTTCCTACTGATGCTGCTGTCTAAGCCTGAGATGTTTTACCGACAGGAATCGCGCTTCAATGTCGTGTTCTGTTGCACAATACCGTCCGGACCGTTTTCTTCAGGATTTTCAATGTCGACATCATTTCACTTGCGCACTCTCGGGTTGGCGCTGGTGCTGGCGGGCGCTGCGGGCTGCTCGTCACCCAAGACCGCTATCTACGAACATGAGAATTTCGACGACTCCGGTACGTTTTCCCGCGATTACCCGGTGAGCGATGTGGCGGCCTGTGAGGCTGCGCGCCGTGCCCTGCTGAGTCAGGGCTACATCATTACCAGTAGCGATCCGAAGTTGGTGGCCGGCAACAAGAGCTTCCAGCAGACCGGCGAGACCCACCTGCAGATCAGTTTCAATGTGGTGTGCGCCGCTGATGGCAAGGGCAGCAATCACTCGACGATGTTTGCCAACGCCTTGCAGGACCGCTATGCGCTGAAGAAGGTCAACAACTCCGCGAGCCTCGGCGTGGGCGTGCTGGGCTCGGTGTCGATGCCGATTGGCTCCACCGATGATTCGATGGTGAAAGTGGCCAGCGAGACCGTCTCGGCACCCAAGTTCTACGAGCGCTACTTCGCGCTGGTGGACGTGTTCCTGCCGCAGGAAGTGAAGCAGGCCGAGCATATCCCCGAGCAGCCCAAGGCCGACCTGGGCGTGCCCGAGCCCAAGGCCGCTCCGGCAGCCGAGAAGGTCGAGGCGCCGAAGGAGGTGCCTGTAGCGCCCGCCGCTGCAGAGCCGCTTGCGCCACCACCTGAGGCAGCACCGATCGCGCCGGTGACAGAGCCTGCTCCGGTGGCGCCGGCGCCGACTGATCCTACGTTGCCGGCGCCGACAGAAGCGATTCCACCGCTTCCGATGCCTGCGCAATAACGCAATGCTCGAATGTGGGAGCGGGGTGTCAGGTAGAGAAGCGTCGGCTGACAGGTCGCTATCGCAGCATAGGTATCGACACAACTCTGTAGCGCTCAACAGTAACCACGATGCGAAGCGAGCCGCTCTTGCTCTTGATCTGCTTTTGATCTTGATCTTAAGCGCCCCGTCAAACCACGCTGGCGGATTACGGGCACACCGAGCCCGAGCGAGGTGCCGAGTGGTGGGGCAAGAGCGTTTTGCTTACTTTTGACTGGGCCGGCAATCTGGCTTTTCAAAAGTAAGACGCCGTCAGGGCGGAACCCTAAGTGGCCGTTACCGCAGGGATGGATATGTACTCATTCCAGCCCAACTAAATGGCCGACCACAAGGCCGCCTTCGCGAGCAAGCCCGCTCCCACAGGTTGATCGTGGGGGGTGTCAGGTAGATAGGTGTCGGCTGGCAGTGCGTCATCGCAGGCAAGCCAGCTCCCACAGTTGGACCGTGGGGTGTCAGGTGGATAGGCGTCGGCTGTCAGGCCGTCTTCGCAGGCAAGCTAGGTCCCACATGTTGTGCGAGGTTGCGGTTAAGCTAAATCCTGTGATCGCTGCTACGTTTAATCCTGAAGAGCAGGAATGTCACGACGTCGACATTTTTTCGTCATGACGGCACTTTAGGCTGGGTTCGCAGGTCATTAATCTGCAACCGCTTTCAACATGAAGAAGGAGTCCACCATGGACGATTACCAGGAAGAACTGCTGGAGTACCAGGCATTCGAGCTAGACCCACTGGACCCAGCCGACGATGCCACCGAGCTGTAACACCGACTTCAGGCGGAGTGGCGCTGACTGCGGCGAAATTCCCCTGGGGTCTGGTTGTTCCAGCGCCTGAAGGCCCTTTGGAAGGCTTGGGCTGAAGCAAAACCGAGCAAGTAGGCGATCTCGCCGAACGCCAGTTCCGTGTCGCGAATGTAGGTCATGGCCAGGTCGCGACGGGTGTCATTGAGAATCGCGCGAAACTGCGTACCTTCCTCGGCCAGTTTGCGCCGCAATGTCCAGGTGGGCAGCTTCAAGCGTGCCGCCACTTCCTCCAGGTCGGGTTCCCGGCCACCATTGAGCATCGGCCCGAGCAAACGGGTAATGCGCTCGCGCAGGCTGCGGGTGCGAGTCAGTTGCTCCAATTCCCTTTCACACAGTTGTAGCAACAGGTGCCAGGTGCTTGGGCAATGCTGTGGGTTGCGCAGCGCCAGGGTCGGTTGGCTGAGGCGCAGTTGATTGACCTCTGCGCCGAAGTGCACCACACCCTCTCCCAGCACCTTGTAGTGGTCGTGGTAGTCCGGCGCGTCGAACTCGATTTCAATCCGCTGGGCCTGCACCGGCTGTTGCGCCAGGCCGGACAGCTGCTGCAACCAGCCGGCGATGATCGAATCCACCACAAAGCGGTTGTAGGCGTTGTAGGGGCTGATGGAATAAAACCGCAGCCACGCGCCATCGGCGTCTTCATGAAAGCTTGATTGCCCGCGATAGTTGGAACCGTAAAGCGCTTCAAAGCGTGTGAGCGTGCGTGCGGCTTCGCGCACAGTGGGCGCTTGTGCGGCGGTGACGCCGGCAAGGCCGGCCTGGCTCAAGCGGCTGAGCTGGCCCATGCGCAAGCCCAGGCCGGGGTTGCCGGTCAGTTGGATGGCCGCGTGGCCCAGGCGCATGTAGCGCGGGATCGACAAGCGTGCACCGGCTTCAGCCAGGCGCGCCGGATCAAGGCCGTATTGCAGCAGCAGGGGCTGCGGGTCCAGGCCGTGGCTGTGGATGGCGTCGGCCAGGGTATGCACGAAGCCCACCGACAGATCCCCCAGGCGCACCGGCTTCACGGCGCTACAGCCAGATATTCAGCAGGCGCGCACCACGAGCGTCGCCATCGGCGAAGACTTGCCCATTGCGGCTGAGAAAACTCTGGCCGGCGCTGCCCAGGTCCCAGAACTGCCCGCGCAGAAAGACGCTCATGCCCGCGGTGGCTTGGCTGACGGGTGGCTGGCTGATCAGGGTGAGGCGACGCCAGGCTGCGCCCTCGCTGGTTTCTTCAGGCTTGAGGCTCACTTCAGAGGGCGTGGATACGCTCTTGAAGCCACGCCACGGACGCTCCCAGGTGTCGCGGCCGGTCACAAAAGCGGGCACCGCGATCAATTGCGCGCCTTGCTCGTTGAGCTTGCGGTAGTTGTCCGGGTACCAGCTGTCGCTGCCCACCAGGATGCCCAGGCGCCCCGCGGGAGTATCGACAACGTTGACGGCATGCTCATCACCCGGCTCGATAAAGCCACGCTCATCGTAGATCGGGTAAAGCTGGCGCTGCGGTTGGCCCAGCGGCAAGCCGTCGGCGGCAAACACCACGCTGGCGTTGTACAGCGCGCCATGGCCGATTTCCAGTTGGCCCTGGATCACGCTTGGGTTGGGCAGGGCGATGGAGCCGGCCACCAGGGTCACGCCAAATTCTTTGGCGAGGCCGCCAAACAACACTTGATAGTCGCGGGCCATGGCCGGGGCTTTCATGCGCAGGTACGCATCATCCATGCGGTTGTCGCCGGTGGCGCTGATCCAGGCTTTGGCAAATTGCAGCGGGTTGCTGATCGACAGCCAGTTCATGGCGTCCTTGAGGTGAGCGGCCTGGTACAGCTCGTTTTTTTCGCCGCCGAGCATCAGCCAGGTGCCGATATGTTCCGGCAGCACCACCACGGTCTTGGCATTGATCAGCCCCAGGTCCCGAGCGTTTTGCAGGTAGGCCGACAGCTTCAGGTGCAGGCGTTCCAGGCTCTGGTAATCGGCAGGGAACAGCTCCGGCTGGATGCCCAGCAGGTTGCCCCGGTCGGCCGGTTCGCCCTCATTGACGGCGAGGGTGATGCGCAGGTCGGACAGGTAATGCGCCACGGGGCGCTCCTGGGTCCAGACCAAGTACGCGGCGAGGGAGGCAACCAGGGCCATGATGACGGTGAACGCTAGAAGTTTACGCATGGGGCAACAGACAACAGACCAAGTGCAGGGTTCGCGACTAGGGTAGGGCCCATGGCGTGGCTTGCCAAGGGGCGCTGTGCATTTGGATCAATAACTTGTCAGTTTCAGTCATTGAGCCGTGGTCCACCGCCTCTTAGTCTGTGGGACATAAACCGATGGCACGCCGTTCGAGTGCGCCACGTCCCGTGATGATCCGTTGTGGAGCTGTACCATGACCGCTGCTGCCTACCCGCACCTGCTGGCCCCGTTGGACCTGGGTTTTACCACCTTGCGCAACCGTACCCTGATGGGGTCGATGCACACCGGCCTGGAGGAAAAGCCCGGCGGTTTCGAGCGCATGGCGGCCTATTTTGCCGAGCGTGCCCGTGGCGGCGTGGGCCTGATGGTCACCGGCGGTATTGGCCCCAATGATGAAGGTGGCGTGTATGCCGGTGCGGCCAAGCTGACCACCGAAGACGAGGCGCGCAAGCACAAGATCGTCACCCAGGCCGTGCACGACGCGGGTGGCAAAATCTGCATGCAGATCCTCCACGCTGGGCGTTACGCCTACAGCCCCAAGCAGGTGGCACCGAGCGCTATCCAGGCGCCGATCAACCCGTTCAAGCCCAAGGAACTGGATGAAGAGGGCATCGAAAAACAGATCCAGGACTTTGTCACCTGCTCGCTGCTGGCCCAGGTCGCCGAGTATGACGGCGTTGAAATCATGGGTTCCGAAGGCTACTTCATTAACCAGTTCCTCGCCGCCCACACCAACCATCGCACCGACCGTTGGGGTGGCAGCTTTGAAAATCGCATGCGCCTGGCCGTGGAAATCGTGCGCCGCGTACGCGAAGCCGTAGGCCCGAACTTCATTATCATCTTCCGCCTGTCGATGCTCGACCTGGTGGAAGGCGGCAGCGTCTGGGAAGAAATCGTGCAGTTGGCCAAGGCCATCGAACAGGCCGGCGCGACGATCATCAACACCGGTATCGGCTGGCACGAAGCGCGTATCCCGACCATCGCCACCAAGGTGCCCCGTGGTGCGTTCAGTAAAGTCACGGCCAAATTGCGCGGTTCGGTACAGATTCCGCTGATCACCACCAACCGCATCAACACCCCGGAAATCGCCGAGCAGATCCTGGCCGAAGGCGACGCCGATATGGTCTCGATGGCGCGGCCGTTTCTCGCCGACCCCGAGTTCGTCAACAAGGCCGCCGCCGGGCGCGCCGATGAGATCAATACCTGCATCGGCTGCAACCAGGCCTGCCTGGACCACACCTTTGGCGGCAAGCTCACCACGTGCCTGGTCAACCCGCGGGCGTGCTACGAAACCGAGCTCAATTACTTGCCGGTCAAGCAGATCAAAAAAGTTGCGGTGGTCGGCGCCGGCCCTGCGGGCCTGGCCGCTGCCACCGTGGCCGCCGAGCGCGGGCATCAGGTGACCTTGTTCGACTCCGCCAGCGAGATCGGCGGCCAGTTCAATATCGCCAAGCGCGTGCCGGGCAAGGAAGAGTTCTTCGAGACCCTGCGTTATTTCAAGCGCAAATTGCAGACCACCCACGTCGAGCTGTGCCTCAACACCCGTGTGGATGTTGCGCAACTGGTGGCGGGCGGTTATGACGAGGTGATCCTGGCCACCGGCATCGCACCGCGTACCCCGGCGATTCCCGGTGTCGACAATGCCAAGGTCCTGAGTTACCTGGACGTGATCCTCGAACGCAAGCCGGTGGGCAAGCGCGTGGCGGTGATCGGCGCCGGTGGCATTGGTTTTGACGTGTCTGAATTTCTCGTCCACCAAGGCGTATCCACCAGCCTGGATCGCGAGGCGTTCTGGAAAGAATGGGGCATCGACACCCAACTGCAAGCCCGTGGCGGCGTGGCCGGGATCAAACCCGAGCGCCATGCGCCGGCCCGTGAAGTGTTCCTGCTGCAACGCAAGGCTTCCAAGGTGGGCGACGGCTTGGGCAAGACCACGGGCTGGATCCACCGCACGGGTTTGAAGAACAAGCAGGTGCAGATGCTCAACAGTGTCGAGTACCTGAAGATCGACGATGAAGGGCTGCATATCCGCATCGGCGCCGAGGGCGAGCCGCAGGTACTGGCGGTAGACAATATCGTCATCTGTGCCGGCCAGGACCCGCTGCGCGAATTGCACGACGGCCTGGTCGCTGCCGGCCAGAACGTGCACCTGATCGGCGGCGCCGATGTGGCGGCCGAACTGGACGCCAAGCGCGCCATCAACCAGGGCTCGCGCCTGGCGGCCGAGCTGTAAGGCGTCAAGAGGGGCGGTGGTAGACTACCGCCCCTTTTTTCATTCAGATACCTGCCGATGGGCCCTTTCGACTGGCTTCCTCACGCACTCCTTGAACCTTTGCAACTGGACTGGCTGAACGGAGTCGAGTTGGCCGTGCTGCGCCTGGACTGTATCGACCCGCTGATCAGCGGCAACAAGTGGTTCAAACTCACCAAGCACTTGGCGCAGGCCCGACACGCCGGGGCCACGGGGGTGATGAGTCTCGGCGGCGCTTACTCCAACCATCTGCATGCACTGGCGGCAGCGGGCAAGCGCTTTGGTTTTCCCACGGTCGGCCTGCTGCGGGGTCATCCTCAAGACACCCCCACGGTTCTCGACCTTAAAGCCTTCGGCATGCAGCTGCATTGGCTGGGTTATGGCGGTTATCGGGCGCGGCATGAAGCGGGTTTCTGGTTGCCTTGGTGCGAGCAGTATCCTGGCTTTCATCCGATACCCGAAGGCGGCGGTGGGCTGGCCGGTGCGCAGGGCTGTGGCGTATTGGTCGAGCAGGCGCGGGCGCAGTTGGGCAAGCTCGGTTGGAGCGATTACGATGCCTGGTGGTTGGCGGCGGGTACCGGCACGACAGTGGCGGGGCTGGCGCTGGCGGAGGCGGGTGCGCATCGGGTGTATGGCGCCATGGCGGTGCCGGATGACCACGGTGTGGCGCAGAACGTGAGTGCCATCGTGCAGGACGGTTATACATTGCTGGACGCCTGTCGCGGTGGCTTTGCCAAGGTCGATCCGCTGTTGCTCAACTTCATCCAGCGCACCGAACAAGCGTACGGTCTACCGCTGGAGCCGCTCTACACCGGCAAGGCGCTGCTGGCGTTGAAACAGCAGATTAAGGCCGGACGCTTCGCCCCCGCCACTCGCCTGATCTTCGTCCATACCGGCGGCTTACAAGGCCGCCGAAGTGTGGCGCCCATTTGAAGGGGCTGATAAATATCAGGCAATGAGGCGTCGGCTGCCTGCTGGTCCCCTCAAATAGATATATGGCTTTCAATGAAGTGGGCACTCAGGGCAACCACCTCCTTGTATTGCAGGTCTACCGTAATCATGTGATAGCAGTTATCCAACAGCACTTTGGTGACAGGGCCTGCGAGTTTCTGTTCGGTGTAATCGGCGTTCCACCTGCCACTGACATCATCCTCGATGGAGTGGATGATCAGCGCGGGTGCGTTGATCAACGGCATGCGCCGTTTCACTCGTGTCGTCAGTTTATGCATTTGCCGCAGACTCTTGCCAGACATGCTCAGCAAGCCTGCAGCACTGCTTTCACCCATTTTCATCTGCCGTTCGACAATGGCTCGCAACCGCCTGTTTTTAATACCGAACGGCGGCCGCTCATTGAAGACGCAAAAGTCCAACACAAAGGGAATTCGAGTTACCCAAGGCATTAACCGTGTGACGGGTGAGGCGTTCCAGCCATCGTTACGCAAGGTCAGGGAATATAACAACAGCCCGGCAACTTGCCCTGGGTGTTCGGACGCCACATACATCGACATCACCGCGCCCATGGACAAACCGCCGACAAACACCTGCCCATGGCGTTGCTTGACCTGTACGAAGGTCTTGCGCACGCCTTCGTACCAGTCCTGCCAGCCAGTGGCCTGCAAGTCGCTGTTGTCGCCGCAGTGCCCGGCCAGCGTGGGCACATACACCGTGCAGTTACCCGCCTTGGCCAGGCCCTTGGCGACCTGGCGCAACTCGGTCGGTGTGCCGGTCAGGCCGTGGATCAACAGGATCCCGACCGGACCATTACCGAGAACGAAACCGGCAGTGCCTTCACCGAGGTCGATCCCTTGAGCATTCACCGCGTGGTCGCTCGCACCAGCAGTTGCTCCAGCAACTTCAGGCCCAGGTCGATTTCCGGGTAGCTGATTTCCAGGGACGGCGCCAGGGTGATCACGTTCTTGTAGTAACCGCCCACGTCGAGGATCAGCCCCAGTTTCTGGCCGTCTACCACCATATCGCCTTTCATGCCTTCTTCGACCATATAGTCCAGGGTCGCCTTGTCCGGGGTGAAGCCATCCGGGCCGCAGATCTCGCAGC
>NZ_JASBQZ010000035.1:0-58319 GCF_029960685.1 Pseudomonas sp. AL10 | reverse complement strand
GCTGGTGGGGATTGTTGCGTGAAGAGTGGTTGGCACCGAAGGATGGGGATCCGATCACTTGGGAGACATTTGCGATAAACATAAAGAAAGCGAGCAGCTTCCATCAACGCATTGCAGGGTCATACCACCCTCAAACCTATGTTTACTATGGCAACGACGATAAATATCCCAGCTTCGAAACCATCACCTGGGAGATGCGCCGAGGGTCTCGCCTCAACGGCCCCTATGCATCAAGCCCCGACGCCTTCACGGTGTCCAGCTTGCAAATGCCCGAGGTGCGTGACGACGGGCGAAGCCCCCTGTACGTAGGCGGGCAAGCCGAAAGTGTAATGCCCCCACGCGGTGACCCCAATGCGCCAGTAAAGACCGTACAGACCAGCTATTGGGAACTGCATTGCCGTATGCAGGACGGCGCTGGCGACGGCACCGTACCGGTGAGCTCCGGCCGCGCGCCGATCAGGCAGATCCGCCAGGGTTCTGTCCGCCAGCAAGTGCAAGCCCCAGGGTTCGATCATGAAGCGTCCTACGCCAACCCGCTCACTCAGCAATTCACCCTCTACTCCCTGATCAAGATTGCGGCGAAAGCCAAGAGGCCTCTATGCGCAGGCTGACCGTATTTTTTACATGCCTGCTGCTTGGATCGGTTGCAGGGTGCGCCACCTTCAAACAACCCAGTGAACAGGAGAAACAAACCGTGCACGAATTGACCAGCAACATGCGCACCTGGGCGCTGGGCCGTGGGCTGATAGATTTGCCCGCCAGCTGGACGGGGGGCGGGGATGTGAAGTTGTACTACGGGCTGGGGGCCGATCATGCATCCGTTGAAGTGCGGGTGTTAGGAGAGGGAGTGACGCGAGAGCGGTTTGATGCGGCTGTGTACGAGCGAGCGAGTCGGATTGCTTCCGTAAAAAACTACAATCATTCCGATGTGTCGATGCTGGTATCGGCGAAAGTCGTAACGGCACAACATAGGTTATTGCAGTACTACGAGAGCGTTGAAATTGCAGACTGGTTCGTGCATGAGTCCCATCTGTTGATTGGTGACGTTTACGTCATGCTCCGCGCTGACTCCTTCAATGGTAATACCGCCCCTGTTGAAGATCGTCTGTTAAAACTTTCAAAAGAGATCTTCAAAGTCACCCCTGAAACCGCAGGCGCAGGCTTTGCACTGGACTCCATTGTCATTCGCAGTCATCACGATCAGGAGATCGCTAGTTTCGACTTTAGCCCACCAGCCTCAGATGTCTCGCTGAGTATCTATATCAACGCTTTGTCGCCTGATGATGAAGAACGCTTGCACGTGCGCACTCCCAAAGACGGGCAAATTTTTCTCGCAGGGGATTACGAAAATTTGCGGGCAAGGAAAATTACGTTGGCCGGCATGCAAGCCGAAGAGTCCCTGATCGGCTTCAGCGATGACACTCACCGTCAAATACTCTTTGTGAGCGAAAACTACCGGGACAATCCTTCGCTGGCTCGGCCTGGCATGAGCATCCGTTTGTCGGCGGGTGGCATGAAAGGAGAGCCAGTTGATCCCAACGAACCCGAAGACCTAGTGCGCTGGACCCTTCCCCAATTCGCCAACAAAGGCTACGAACTGCCTCTCTGGCAACGACCCGCGTCACCAGAACCCGTCAACCCTTCCCTCACCGACTACGAAGCCATGGCCGTGTGGGACGCAATCCTCAAATCCGTACGCATCCGCTACGGCTCGGTCGCGCACAAGCCGGACCCCTGGGCCAACATTCGCGGGCCCAGTGCCGAAGAAGCTGCCGAAAGCAAGCGCATCCTCGATGAGTTCATTGCCAGCTTGGAAAAACGTAAGCCGTGACAGGGAGAACAGCTAATAACATCGTGCGAATTTTAGCGTTCGCTCTGGGGCAGCAATTGGACGCCCAGGTACAAGGCAAGCATCCCATCGAGCGTCAGCGGGTCCACGCCGCTGAGTTCAGCGATTCGCTCCATGCGGTAGCGCAGGCTGTTGCGGTGAATGCCCAAGGCGTCGGCACACGCCTGGCTTTGCCCGTCGTGTTCACACCAACTGCGCAACGTGGCGAGCAGTTGCCCGTTGCTGTCCTTGGCCAACACTTTGCGCAACGGGTTGAGCAGTTCGTCCAGGGCGTCGTCGTTGCGATGACGCCACAGCATCACCGGCAGGCGATAACGGTTGAGGGTCAACAGCCGTGATTGCGGCAGGATATCGCGGCCATAAGCGAGCAGATCACCGACCCGGCGGTAACAGCGGCGCAGCCCCGCCAAACCTTCCGCTTGCCCGCCGATGGCCACGCGCAGGACGTTCCAGCCCAGGCCGTCGAGCTTTTCCAACAAGCGGGGATTATCGACCTGCACCGCGGCGGGTCGGCACCACAGCAAGGAAAACTGCGCAGAACTGACGCACCAACTGTCCGGGTAACGGCTGGCGAGCCAGGCGCTCAAAGCCTCCGCCGTTTGGCCGGGGCCCAGTTCAAACAGGTACGGCGTGCGCGCCAGTTGTGGCTTGAGCCCCAGTTGCTGGGCTTCGTCCACCAAACGTGGGGAGTCGCCGCTGTCGGCCAACAGCAGGGCCAGCAGATCATCGCAACGCTGGCGCCGCCATTGTTGCTCGGCTTGCTGGTGGCGTTGGCTGACCAGCATTTCAGCCGTCATGCGCACCAGTTCGGCATAGGTGCGCAGCCCATCCGGCTCGCCGGTGATACCCAGCACGCCGATCAGGCGTTGATCATGCAGCAGCGGCAGGTTAATGCCTGGTAGCACACCCTTGAGATGCTTGGCGGTCTGCCCGTCGATTTCCACCACACGCCCATTGGCCAACACCAATTGCGCGCCTTCATGGCGTGTGTTGATACGCTCCGGCTCGCCGCTGCCCAGGATCAAGCCCTGGCTGTCCATGACATTGACGTTATACGGCAGGATCGCCATGGTGCGATCGACAATCTCCTGCGCCAGGGCATGATCCAGCTCGAACATGGGGCTAATTTCCTGAAAAAGGTTGTTCACCGGCACAGCGCAAAGATGGCTTGACTGTGCGCCAGCACAAAGACAGTTGCCCATCACGTCATCGAGACTGTTGGGGCGGTCAACGTTACCCTCGCACCGCGAAAAATCATAATAAAGAGAGAATCCCATGTCACAGAGCGCCACTGCCGCACTGGCCAGCGATGACGATAAAAACGCCATCTACAAGCGCGTTACCCTGCGCCTGATCCCCTTCATCTTTATCTGCTATCTGTTCAATTACCTTGACCGGGTAAATGTTGGCTTTGCCAAGTTGCAGATGCTCGATGCATTGAAATTCAGTGAAACCGTGTACGGCCTCGGGGCCGGGATTTTCTTTATCGGCTATGTGCTGTGCGGCGTACCGAGCAACCTGGCGCTGACCCGGTTTGGCCCGCGGCGCTGGATCGCGTTGATGATGATCGTGTGGGGTACGCTCTCCACATGCCTGCTGTTTGTAACCACGCCCACGCATTTCTACACCCTGCGCCTGCTCACCGGTGCCGCTGAAGCCGGCTTCTTCCCCGGTGTGGTGTTGTACCTTTCGCAGTGGTTTCCGACCTTCCGCCGTGGGCGGATCATGGCGCTGTTCATGTCGGCGATCCCGGTTTCAGGTTTGCTCGGCAGCCCGTTTTCCGGCTGGATTCTCAATCACTTCGCTGCCGGCCAAGGTGGCCTGGCAGGCTGGCAGTGGATGTTCTTGCTGCAAGGCATCCCCACCGTAATCCTCGGCGCCCTCGCCTACTTCCTGCTCAGTGACAGCTTCGCCAATGCCAAATGGCTCAAGCCCCATGAGCGCGCGGTGCTGGAAGCCGACCAGGCCACTGACCTGGCGAACAAGCCGAAAACCACCAGCGACTCCCTGGCCGAAGTGTTCAAGAACCCGGCGATCTGGGCATTCGGCCTGATCTACTTCTGCATCCAGAGTGGCGTGTATGCGATCAACTTCTGGCTGCCGTCGATCATCAAGAACATGGGCTTCAGCGACAACCTGGTGATTGGCTGGCTCAGCGCGATCCCGTATCTGTTGGCAGCGGTGTTCATGCTGCTGGTGGGCCGCTCCGCCGATTTGCGCAAGGAGCGCCGCTGGCATTTGGTGGTACCGATGTTGATGGGCGCCATTGGCCTGGTGATCGCCGTTAACTTCGCCACTACGCCCGCTATCGCCATTCTCGGCCTGACCATCGCCACCATGGGCGCCCTGACCGGCCTGCCGATGTTCTGGCCGGTGCCCACCGCGATGCTCAGCGCGGGCGCGGCGGCGGGTGGCTTGGCGTTGATCAACTCCATGGGCCAGATGGCGGGTTTTCTCAGCCCGTATATCGTGGGTTTTGTGAAGGATGCCACCGGGTCCACGGATATGGCGTTGTACCTGCTGGCGGCGGTGATTGTGGGTGGGAGTGTGCTGGCGTTGCGGATGACGCGTACGTTGAAAGCATGAGGACTATTTTGCGGTCATAAGGCTTGCCCTCGCCCGCAATCGGCAAGGCGCTCATCCTGATAACCAAGGATGGGCGCCTAAAGGGTCAAGCACGCAGGCATAGCCGACTACGAATGATGGACATCGAAGGAGCCAACAGCGGAAAACTTATTGAGTTCATCGTTGAATTCGCACTCGAAGTTCCCCTTGGCATACCCCGTTTCAGGTACATGCTCTAAAACCACCTGACCACTGCGTGCCTCTAACAAGGCACGTTTTACGAACTGCGTGAACAACACTATTACCGCCGGATCGTCACCCCCCAACTGATAGGTGCCTGGCGGCGTTCCCTTGTTAACCACAATAGACAAAAGATCGTCTTGAGTCGGAATGGGGTCATAGTTATGAATGCGCCCTTTTATAGAATCGGCATCCTTGGGCAGCGGAAACAGGTCCAGATGATTTATCTCGACCGTTGTTGCTTCAAATGTCGGATACGGACGCGCTTCACCCCTAAAGTCCGCGTTGATAAAGCCAGTCCCGTTGCTGACCTCAAACGTGCCACTGGAGACCTCGATTTCATGAGAGGTACCGATTGCTTGTGCTTTGAAATTGAACGTTGCCGCCATCCGGTTATCTTTAAGCGATACCGTGATCTCCCCCGTCTGGGCAACGAAATTAAGCTGCTGCGTATAGAGCGAAATGACGGTGTTATGGCTGCCTATCAAGAAGGTTTGAGGTTTTCCGTCGTCACACAAGTTGCTAGGGACGTTGACGGTGAACACAATCAAACTACCGCCGGTTGAGGGGCGCCCGTAACTGATGAGTGTCCACACATCTTGATCCAGACGTAGTTCTTGGGTGGGATCGCCAACATAATCAAGCGCCAAGTAGCCGTTCAATGTGGCGGTGAAAGTGCCTTTCGACAACGGTAAAATAGGGACATGCAGTGACTGTTTCATGTTAACCAGCCTCGCCAATAAATAAGTTGATAAAAGAGTTTGTGGGAATGTTAGTACCCTGCTGGCTCGGGCGACACTGTCAACTTTGACAGGTATAAAAAATGATTCTCTTATAACAGAGTCCTATAGAAGTTTGCACCATCAGTAAGAGAGGTGCTCCTAGCGACTCTAGTAATCAATAAACGTTTTCTAGCCTGTAATTTCTAACAGTATCCAAACCTTATCCGTGCGCCTAGGCTGAGGGCTCAGTCACGCTTGGAGGGCTATCGAAATGAAAGGCAAAACAGCAGCTACTGAAGGTACTTTTAACGTTACGGTGACAGGCCAACATAACGTCGTTTTCATCGGCGACGCCGACAAGATGGAGCTATACCGTGAGACGAGTGGGTTATGGCATTTGGCTGCGACCCAGCGCTTATCGGACGTACCGAGTGATTTTCTAGGTATCGATATTTTGCTTCCTTCCGATTTACCTACGGACGGAAGTAAACACACCTACTCGTTTGCAGAAGGCGCAACCAGGCTTCATTTCTCTACGTATGAAAACCAGGGAAATCCAACCTATGCCGCCACTGCAGGGAAAATAGAGGTGTCATTCGACGGTACGAATCTAAAGGCCTCTTTTGGGGCGAGCGCCGAATTTGGCAGCCAAAAAATAGAGCTGGTTGACGGCACGGCGGAACTGAGAGGCCTTTCAACTGGCCTGACTGCACAATACCCGGCAACGGGCGAACTGAAAGCGGTGTTCCAGGGTGGCCCATTACCGGATCCAAAGTTTGTCGCAACCGAATTCAGAATTGATAGCTCAGATTTCGGCGGCCACCGCCCTGATCACCGAATGTTTATCGGCGACCATTACGATGACGACCTATCGCGAACTCGAAATATTCTATCCATCGTGATCAATAAGGACACGAAAGGACTGACCCATGTTTTGGCCGGCAACAACAATGTCCGGGTTCAGTTTATGCGCCTAGACACGTACGGTGGGGTGACAGCCCATGCGGGTACGCTGAAACTGAACGAAGAAGTCACCGACGATCATGGCTCGGGGGAGTTTTCCTGCTCCTTTCGAAAAAATGACGGACCTGAGTTTACTGTCGAAGGTACGTTTCGACTGACCAGAGTCCGTCACTGAGCCAATCACCTTGCGGGCGGGGCGTTTACAGCAGTCCCCCGCCATCAATGTCGATGATGCTGCCAGTCAAGAAGCCATTTTCCATTGCCAACACATACCCCGCCGCCACCTCCTGAGCCTGCCCCACCCGCCCAACCGGCAATGCGCCGCCCGCCTTGGCAAACATCGCCATACGCTGCTCTTCTCCAAGCCCTGCATAGGCCGGCGTGTCAATTACCCCGGGGCTGATGACATTGACCCGACGCGGTGCCAGTTCCTTGGCCAACTGTTTGCCCAATGCCTCGGTCGCGGCGTTAATGCCCGTCTTGATGAACTGCCCTGCCGCCAACTTGCGCCCCAGTTGGCCCGAGGTCAGGCTGATGCTGCCCTGTTCATGCAAAAAGGGCAGTGCCTGCTGAATGGCACGTAGTGAGCCCCAGAGCTTCACATCGAAGTTGTCCTGAGCTTCATCCAGGTTGGTTTCACTCAAGGGTTTGGCCTGCACCGAAGGGCCCGAGGTGTAGACCAGATGGTCAAAGCGCCCTACGGTCTCGAACAGCCGCTGCAAGGAGGCGCTGTCAGTGACGTCCACCGGCTCACTGCGCAGGCCGTTGGCGGAGCTTGACGCCAAGCGGCGCCCGGCCACGACCACGTGCGCGCCGCGTGCCAAGGCTGCCTGGGCCACTGCCGCGCCGATGCCACTGCTGCCACCAATGACGATGACGGTTTTACCGCTGAGGGAAGAAGTCATGAGAAAAACTACCTGGGTCAGAAAGTGAGCGTTCATCTTCCCAGCTTGGTAATCGATGAAAAATCCGGGTAAAACGACAAGATCTTTAAAGGATTTTTATCAATGAGCTCGATTCTCGACCTTGAAGTCTTCGTGCGCAGCGCCGACACCGGCAGCCTGACGGCCGCCGCCCGAGGCCTGGGCCTCACGCCAGCGGCGGCCAGTATTGCCCTCAAGCGCCTGGAAACGCGCCTCGGCATCCGCCTGCTCGCCCGCTCCACCCGCAGCATGCGCCTGACTGAAGAAGGCCGGCGTTACCTGGACAGTGTGCGGGTGGCGCTGGAGGCGCTGTCGGAAGGCGAGCACGCCATCAAGCAACAGGGCCAGAGCCTCAGTGGTTTATTGCAGTTGGCCGCGCCCTCGGACTTTGGCCGCAATGTGCTGCTGGGCTGGCTGGACGAGTTCAAGCTGGAGCACCCTGATATCCGCTTGCAACTGTTGCTCAACGACAGCAATGCCGACTTGTTTCGCGACACCGTCGACATTGCCTTGCGCTTTGGCGTGCCGAGGGACTCCAGCCTCGTGGCCCTGCCGGTGGTACCCGATCACCATCGCATTGCCTGCGCCAGCCCTGAGTACCTGGCGCGCCACGGCACACCGCTTGAGCCCGAAGACTTGGCCCACCACAGCACGCTGCGCTATATGCGCCGGGGCCAGGCCAATAGCACCTGGTATTTCCGCCAGGGGGCGTTGCTTCAAGAAGTCGAGGTGAGCGGTGACTACCTCAGCGATGACGGCGAGATTGTCCGCCGCTGGGCGTTGGCGGGGCATGGCATTGCTTATAAAGCTAACCTGGACGTGGCCCGTGATATTCAGGCCGGACGGCTGGTGCCCCTGCTACCCGAGTGGCAAGGCGAACCCACGCCGTTCAACCTGATGTGCCCCCACCGCCTGCAAGTGTCGGAACGCGTGAAAGTGCTGCACCGTTTTTTACAGGCGCGCTGCGTGACTTTGCTACGCAAATGAAGAAATGCGTCCAGGGCTTGTTCCAGAGCGCTCGGGTCTGGTATTGCATCACTTACATTTTGCCTGCCATGAGGAGCTTTGCATGATTTACCGCACATTGGGCCACTCCGGGTTGAAGGTCAGCGCTCTGACCCTCGGCACCATGATGTTTGGCGAACAGACCAGCACCGAAGATTCGCTGCGCATCATCGACAAGGCCTGGGACCAGGGCATCAATTTCATCGACACCGCTGACGTGTACACAGGCGGGCGCTCCGAGGAAATCGTCGGTGAGGCGATTGCACGCAACCGCCACGATTGGGTGGTGGCCTCCAAAGTCGGCTTCGGCCCTGCCGATGGCGTGCCCAACCGCAGCGGTTTGAGCCGCAAGCGTATGTTCACTGCGCTGGACGCCAGCCTGGCACGGCTGGACACCGAGTACCTGGACATCTACTACCTGCACCGCGAAGACCACGACACGCCGTTGGAGGTCACCGTGTCCGCCATCGGTGACTTGATCCGCGAAGGCAAGGTTCGCTATTGGGGCCTGTCCAATTACCGGGGTTGGCGCATCGCTGAAGTGATTCGCGTGGCTGAACGCCTGGGGGTTGATAAACCCATCATCAGCCAACCGTTGTACAACATCGTCAATCGCCAGGCCGAGGTGGAACAGATCACCGCTGCAGCGGCTTATGGGCTGGGCGTGGTGCCTTACAGCCCGCTGGCCCGAGGGGTGCTCAGCGGTAAGTACGCACCGGACGTCACGCCTGAACCCGGCAGCCGTGCCGCGCGCCAGGACAAGCGCATCCTGGAAACCGAGTGGCGGGTTGAATCACTGCGCATTGCCCAGCAGATCCAGCAATACACCCAAGGGCGTGGCGTAGGGATCGTCGAGTTCGCAATCGCCTGGGTGCTGAACAATGCGGCGGTGAGCTCGGCGATCGTCGGGCCACGGACCGAGGCGCAGTGGGACGCCTACACCGGGGCGCTGGCGGTGCAGATCAGCGCCGAAGACGAGGCGTTCATTGATTCGTTGGTCACGCCGGGGCATTCGTCCTCGCCGGGGTTCAACGATGTCGGGCATTTTGTATCCGGTCGATTGGCACGCCTGTAGACTGCCGACGAAATAATCGGCTTTCGCGAGGACAGCGTGTCTAAAGGTGTGGTGTTATCGGTTTTGGCCTCGGTGTTGTTTGCGGTGATGTATTACTTCACATCGCTGCTTACCCCCCTGAGTGGCCTGGAAATTTTCGGCTGGCGCATGTTGCTCACCGTGCCCTGCATGACGGTGTTCATGATTGTCAGCGGTGAGTGGCGCAGGGTGTGGGAACTGCTGCGCAGGCTGGCGGCTAAGCCACGGCTGATTGGCGGCGTGCTGGTGTCTTCTGCCCTGCTCGGCGTGCAGTTGTGGCTGTTCATGTGGGCGCCGCTCAATGGGCGCAGCCTGGACGTGTCGGTGGGGTATTTCCTGCTGCCGTTGACCATGGTGCTCACCGGGCGCCTGGTCTACGGCGAGCGTCTGTCACGGCTGCAACAGATCGCCGTGGTGTTGGCGGCGCTTGGCGTGTTGAACGAGCTGTATCAGGCCGGAGGTTTTTCCTGGGCAACACTGGTGGTGATCATCGGCTACCCGGTGTACTTCGTGGTGCGTAAGTACCTGAGCACCGACCATCTGGGTGGGCTGTGGCTGGATATGGCGTTGATGCTGCCGGTGGCCTGGTGGTTTGTACAAAGCGGCGAACAAGGCTTTGCCGTGCTGGATGGGCACCCAAAGCTCTATGCATTGATTCCCATGCTGGGCCTTATCAGTGCCTCGGCGCTGGTGAGCTATATCATTGCCAGTCGCTTGCTGGCGTTCAGCCTGTTCGGGCTGCTGAGCTACGTGGAGCCGGTGCTGTTGCTGGCGGTGGCGTTGCTATTGGGTGAAGGCATCGAGGGTGGGCAATGGCTGACCTATATCCCGATCTGGCTGGCGGTGATGGTGCTGGTGTATGAGGGGTTCAAGCACTTGGTGCGTCAGCGCCGGGCTTGATGGGCGGCTTAGCGTGAATGTCGGTTGCGGGGTTTCCCTACCCCTCTGTCGATTGAGTCAGGTCCTGACTTCGGTCGTCGGCACTTCAGGTGTGCCGGCGACTTGTTCAATGACGTTGGCTGTATTTTCCAACCCGTCTCGCCACGCACCGTAATAGGGAATGTTGCTTTGGATTTGGCTGCCTGTGCTTTCCAGATGGGCATCCATCTCGGCCTGATCGACTCCAAACAGCTTGCCGATACGATTGTCGCGGTTCAATTCAAGCAACGTTCCTTTAACGGGGTCTTTCACGATGGTTTCGATGGAGTGGGCCACATCGTCAGGAACACCCAGCGCTTTCAGCGCGGTGGCAAGGCCATGCCCAGGGCTTCTGAGTTGCTTCAGGAATTCGTCGTAAAGACCGTTTAGATTATTGGCACCCACATTGTCCAGGGCGGTACGGGCTATTTTTTTGCCGAACTCCTTTTCGGTCATGGGTTCAAGCGGTTTATTTTCGGTCAACCCGTTTTGAACGAAATAATATCTGAACTCCTTGTCGTCCTTTTTTTTCCCCGCGCCTTGTAAATTTCCATAAGCGTCGTAGCTATAGACTATGGCTTCCCCATCTGCCCGGTGCCCGACATAAAACGCCTTGCCATCTGGTTCAAGTTTATAGAGCTTGGTTCGCACCAGCCCGTCGACCGGAGCGGGCGGCACCGAAGCATCTTTGTTCAACCGTTCGAAAATATCACCCTTCTCGTCGCCAAAGCTGCCCACTACTGCATTGATGTCGCCATCAGCGAACTCGCCGAACTTCTTGTTAACCCGATCCTCCTGCTTCGGCGCTTTATCACTGGAAAAATGCTGGGTAAATCGCTTGCGCTCGGCCGGGTCGTTGGCTACATCCTTGAGCCAGGCAGTCATCTCCTCTTCATTTTTGAACTCATGAAACGAGGTCACGTCATCCTCCGGCATATACAGGACGAGATTAGGCCCCTCTTCCGTAGGCGGCACCCGCTTGATCACCATCATGTCGTTGGACTGAGCGCCATCAACGGCAAATGTCGAAACCTGTACCTTTGGACTTCCCGGTTTGTTGGGTGACACAGCTGCCTTCGTCAGTTGATACCCCTCGGCGCTGAATGTGCCGCCCAAGTATTCGGTTTCACCGTCATCGAGAAACTTTTTACGCGCCTGATCGACCGGGTCTGCATGGCCGGTTGAACGAACATTGCGCACAGGCCCAGCCTGCTCCGTTGATATAGATGGGCCGATCGGGTGTTGAGGGGTAGGAGAATTTACATTCATAAGAGAGCCTCTTCATGGTTCAGACGCAGGCTTTTCCTGCGTCCTGCCCTCTATGTGATATGTGAAGAAACATCTGTTCCTATTTCACCGCCGTTCAATTGCGACAGAACGCAACGCACACGAAAAAGCCCGGTAAAAACCGGGCTTTTTCGTTATCCAGTCAATCAGTCGGCGGTCAAGACACCACGACGCACCTGGTCACGTTCGATCGACTCGAACAGCGCCTTGAAGTTGCCCTCGCCAAACCCATCGTCGCCTTTGCGCTGGATGAATTCGAAGAACACTGGGCCCATCAGGGTTTCCGAGAAGATCTGCAGCAGTAGACGCTTGTCACCGGCAACCGACGAGCCATCCAGCAGAATGCCGCGCGATTGCAACTGGTCCACCGGCTCACCGTGGTTCGGCAGGCGGCCTTCAAGCATTTCGTAGTAAGTGTCGGGCGGCGCGGTCATGAAGCGCATGCCGATCTTCTTCAGCGCGTCCCAGGTCTGGATCAGGTCGTCGGTGAGGAACGCGACGTGCTGGATGCCCTCGCCGTTGAATTGCATCAGGAACTCTTCGATCTGCCCGGCGCCCTTGGACGACTCTTCGTTCAAGGGAATACGGATCTTGCCATCCGGCGCGCTCATGGCCTTGGAGGTCAGGCCGGTGTATTCGCCCTTGATATCGAAGTACCGCGCTTCGCGGAAGTTGAATAGCTTCTCGTAGAAGTTGGCCCAATAAATCATGCGCCCGCGATAGACGTTGTGGGTCAGGTGGTCGATGACCTTGAGGCCCGCGCCTACCGGGTTGCGATCAACGCCTTCGAGGTACACGAAGTCGATGTCGTAGATCGAGTTGCCTTCGCCGAAACGGTCAATCAGGTACAACGGCGAACCGCCAATGCCTTTGATTGCCGGCAGGTTCAATTCCATCGGGCCGGTGTCGATGTGGATCGGCTGGGCCCCCAGCTCCAGGGCACGTTTGTAGGCCTGTTGCGAGTCCTTGACGCGGAACGCCATGCCGCACACCGACGGGCCGTGCTCGGCCGCGAAATAGGAAGCGAGGCTGTCGGGTTCGTTGTTGAGGATCAGGTTGATCTCGCCCTGGCGATACAGGTGCACGTTCTTGGAGCGATGGGTCGCCACTTTGGTGAAGCCCATGATCTCGAAGATCGGCTCCAGGGTGCCTGGGGTGGGCGCGGCAAATTCGATGAATTCAAAGCCCATCAGGCCCATTGGGTTTGCGAGTTGGTCGGTCATGTTCGGTGCCTCATCATTCTTGTAGGTAGCAATTGATTAGTTGCGAGCAAGGATGAGGCTGGAGGGTGGCGCACAAGAGAGGCCTCGCACGCTGCGGGCGAGGAAGTCACCAAAGATGAGGGGGGAGCCAAGTAGCTTCATGGTGTCATCAGTCTCTGACGGCCGAGGCTTGCGTGAGCGCAAGTCCATATTCTTGTATGCGTAAACTGATTCTACACAGCGTAACCAGGTTTGTCCGTACTCTTATCAAATCCCCATTGCCCTGCCCGGCGCAAGGGGTTTGTTGCACAGGTAGATACCCAGCAGGATGATTGCGCCGCCCAGTAACATCGGCATGCATATCGGTTCTGTGATGCTGGATCGGCGTCAGTCTTCCCCGGCTGCCCTGGCATTCATCGCGCTGGCACAAGGGCTGTACCCCTCGCCTACTTAGTTACCGGCCTATGCGCTGCGTGCTCTCATGCGTCGCGCCATAGTCATCCAATGTGGTGAAGCGCAGCGTCGGCGTACCTCGCCACGGTACAACCCAACCCGGCATGATCAACTCGGCCGTTGAGCGCGGTGCCAGCATCGGTGGGTTTTCATGGCGGTATTCGACGCCCTCAAGGTTGAGTGCCACGCTGGAAAAGGTCACATGAAAGGCACTCGGGTTGCGCACCCGCAGCACCGGGCGGTCGTCTGCCAGTTGCCATTGCAGCGCCGCCACGGCATCTTCCGCCCTGCCAGGCAACGCATTGGGGCGCAGGAACAGTTTGATGCGCGTGCGAAACGCCAGTTGCAGTTGATGGCTTGCCGCGTCAGTAGGCCGTATCCCTAGCACATTCAGCCAATACACCACTTCCTGAGGATCGGTCATGGCTTTTCTGGGTACCGGGTGATAAATCACCCGCAACGCTTGAGCCTTGCCGGGGTCCATTCGCAGAATCGGTGGTGTGACAGTAAAGGGTACGTCACTCAATTCCGGCGCCATCTGGGGGTCGCCTTCATCGATCCATACCTGTACCAGCCGTGGGCTGTCCGCCTCGTTGCGCAGGGTGAGGGTTACCACCCGTGCCGCGGCCGGGTAAATAAGCCGGGTGCGATCAATGACGATTTCCGCTTGCACCATCGCCATAGATGCCGCCAGTGCCAGACCGGACACGCAGGTCAATAAGACTCGGATCATCACGCCGACTACCGATAGGCCAAAGTAAAGGTCGCCAGCCCGTTGGCCGTGCCCGGGCGGACGGTGGCGCCGGTTTGTATGTAGCGCGCGGTCAAGGGAATCTGGAAGGTGCCGTTGCCGGTGCTGCCTGCCAACCATTGATTCGGCGTGCCGATAGCGACGGCGTCGGCGCCGTAGCTGATCAGGTGGTTGCCAAACAGCAGTTGCAGCGCCACGCCCTTGGCGGTGGAGTTGGCGGTCAATGTCAGTTGGTCACTGCGATTGGCCGGTTGGGCCTGGTCGGTCAAGGTCAACAGCACATCGCTCTCAGCGCCCCCGCCACCAGCGCATTGCAAGGTGATGGTGCGGGTGGCATTGCCGGCCACGCTGCCAATGCCCTTGAACGCCCTGCTCTCCACCGCCCCCAGCGGGATCGCCACGGAGGGCGTCGAGACCGTGCAGGTGGGTTTACTCGGCGGGCCGACTTCGACACTGCCGAAGTTGAACGCGTGGTGCGTGTCGCTGGTGTACAGGTACAAGCCCGCGAAGGTACGCGGCGTAATGGTGCCGCCCTGGATCGGGCCGGTTACCACGAAGAACAAGCGGCCGCGCAAGCCCCACGTAGGCAAACCGGGATGGATCGGTCCGCGCAGCACCGTGACTCCGGTGGTTACGGTTTGCATCGGCCCCACGTCACGGTCCCGCGCCATAAACGCAAACCCGACGCCTTGCACGCCGGTCAGATGAACCGGCATGACGACCCCTGAGTGGAAGAAGTTACGTCCTGTCCAGGGAATCTCCCGTGCAATCCGCGTGGACGACCAATAGCGAACAATAAGGTTGGGCGGATATGTGCACCTCAACCCGTGCGCTACCTCGACGGGGTAGCCACCCGGGTTGCCCAGGGCCTGGCCGACCACAGGATTGGCGGGCACCGTAATGCGCGGCACCGACAGCACCGTCGGCGGCGCGGGCGTACACGTCGCCTTGGCCTGGGCATGGGGCGCGCTGGCGAGGGCGATGCAGGTCACCATTACAAGCCCTGCCAAACGTTGCGTACCGGGGCTGATCATCGGCTGCTGACCTCATTGTTGGCGGTGTTAGCGTGGCACCGGCTGACCAGTTGGTCGGCATTTTCCTGGCGGTGCCCCGGTGGCCGCGGTGGCAGACGGTATGGGATATAGCAGCGGTCACTTGCCGCCTCGGTCCAACGCACGGTCAGCGTGCCCTGGTCGGCCACGCCGCGCACAAACGCCTTGCCGGCTTGCCCAATCACCCCGACTTCCCTGCCCTGCTCGTCGAACACCTGAGCGGCAAAAGGCAGCGGCTGACCGTTGCGATGGGTCGCCTTGATCACCACCGCACGGCCACTGACGGTCTCGAACTTGACCAGCGACACTGCGCCCCCTGTCGGTACCACCGAGTGATTCGATTCCTTGAGCTCCACATCCATGGGCATGCCTTCGGGGTCGATATCCACGTCATTGGGATGGTAGGCCCGCAAGCTCGGCAACACGCCATAGCCGTGTGAGTCGATGCGTACACCCCCACCGATCTGCGCGCCCTGGGCATCCGGTGCATACACCAGTGCCGACGCTTCACCGAGGCTTTGCGAGAGGGTCACGCCACCGCCATGGGCAATCAGCCCGCCGTCGGCGCCCATGGACACTTGTGCGTTGTTGCCACTCTGGCCGTAACCTGCGCGCAGGTTGGCCGTGCTGCTGCGATACCCGGCGTAGGCATTTAGGCTGGAACCTGCCTGGCTCCCCGTGCCCTGGCTGCCGGCCAGGCCGTAGTGCCCCTCTGACGCCTCGCCGAGCAAGCCATTGATGCCCACTTGCTGTTGACTGCCCTTTGATTCGCCGGTGTCGCGCGACAAAGCGCTGCTCAGGGTCGGCGCCGACGTGCCCTGGCCCAGCGGCATCGACAGGGTCAGCGCCAGACGATTATCGACGCGACCGGGTTGCAACGCGCGGCCGAAAAAGATCGCGTCACTGTGGTCACGATCGCTGGGTGGGTCGGCGTCGCTGACCCTTGAGCGCTGCGCCGAAATGTTCCAGTTGAGCTGCTTCCAGCGTGATCCATAGCTGAGGGTGAAGGATGTCTGGCGACCTTGCCGGCTCGCCCAGTAGTCAACAGAACTGCCGTACAGGCTCAAGGTGCCTTCCCCCAGGTGCTGGCTGATCGTCAGGTCGAGACGGCTTTTCTGGCGGGCATAGCCCTCGATGTTCCCATGCTGGCGGGCCAGCTCCTGCACATTCAAAGCATCCGGCAGGCTCAGATAGCCGGCCGTGGAGAAGCGGTAGGCGCCCAGCGCAAAATGGGTTCCGGAAAATGGCAGGTTTTTGTTGTAGGCCAGGCCCCAACTGTGTCCGCCAACCACCCCGTTGCCCTCAACGCGGGTGCGCGAGTGCGTGGTGTCCAGGGCAAACGCGCCGATGGGCGTACTCATCGCCAGCCCGGCCTTGCCCTGCAAGTATCCCCGGGAGACCGCGCTGCCGCCGTACAGGCTCAAGCCATCGGTAAGGCCATGCTGCAAGGTGCCCTGAAACACCATGGGGCTGGTCTTGCTGACCCCGCGTTGCTGCACTTGGCCCAACGTGGTGCTGTAGTGAGTGGCGCCCTGGCGCAATAATTGTGGGGCCACGGAATACGGCACGACAAAGGTGGTGCGGCGCCCGTCCACCTCGGTGACGCTGACATTAAGGTCACCACCGTAGCCCGTGGGATAGAGGTCGTCGATGACAAAAGGCCCCGGGGCAACCTGGGTTTCGTAGATCGTGTAGCCGTTCTGGCGCACCGTTACCGTGGCGTTGCTGTCGGCGATGCCGTGTATCTGCGGTGCATAGCCTTGTTGCGACGGCACCAGCATGCGGTCATCGGTCGACAGGGTAATCCCCCGCACCCGCACGCCGTCGAGGACCTGGCCGTTACTGAAGCTGTCGCCAAGGGTCAGTTGCGAACGCCAGGCCGACAAGGGCCGTTGCAGGTACGTGGCGGTGTGTTGATAAGGCAACAGACCGCCACGGGAAGTCCAGGCCTGGCCGCCTTGGTGGCGCAGGCGCCAGTCGCCGAGGTTGACGCCGCCGTTGAGGCCCAGGTAACCCCGACCTTCCCCCGCCCCCGAAGTCACCGCTGCGGCGCTGAAGGTGTAATTGAGCAGCGCAACGTCGAGCCCCTTGTCCCAACGGGCCGGGTCAACGTAACCGCGCGCGGCTCGGCTGAGGTAAGCCTGCGGGATATTGACGTCGAGCGTCAGGGTCTCAATGTCGAGCTGGCTGCTGGCCAGGGGGATCCATTGGGTAAATTCACGGCACTGCGTGTCGGCGCTGCGTTCGTCAGGTGGCAGCACGACTCCGAGTTGGGCAAGTTCCAGGGCGCTCACGCAAGGCTGGACGTTGTCCTTGTCATCACGCGAGACAAAGCTGATTTCACGGCGCCCCGCGGATTGCCCATTGAGGAATACATCCACACGATAGACGCCAGGCGCCAATGCATTGCCCGTATTGAAACGCGAAATATCCACCGCCGTGGACAAGCCGGTGGTAAACGCCTCGATATCAAACAATAGCGCCGCGGCTTCGGCCGGCAGGCATAAGGTCGTGAACACACCCAGCGACACCATCAGCCGCGAGTTGCACAACAGCCAGGCAAACACGGGATGCCCCGTAAATGGCAGGTAAACAGACATAATCAAAACTTCAGGGGGGCTCGCTGCGGCGCGGAGAATGCGCCGTAATCATTGATGTATTTGAAATGCACCTGGGCGTCAGCGGGGATCGTCGGCAGGGTGCCGCGTACAGGCAGTTCAAGGCTGGCACCTGGCGGCACCATGCCTTCTTGTACCGGTATCAGGTGGGCGTCAGGCCGAGGGCCCAGCGCCAGTGCCACCTCGTTGAAGGTCACGTGAAAGGCCGTAGGGTTGTGTACGCGCAGTACGGCTGCGCGCTCGGTGCGCCTCAGACTCCAGCGCAGTTGCGCGGGGGCCTGGTCTGCACTGCCAGGCAAATGACGGGGGCGAAAAAACACTTTGGTGCGGATACGAAAAGCAAACTGCAGATGATTCCCTTCAGGGGCTTGTTCACCGAGTTCGGCCGCACTGATTTTCGGGGGGACCTCCAAGGCATTAAGCCAGAACAAGGACTCTCGATCTGGCGGCAACGGATCCTGGGTGTAGACCAGCCGCACACCCTGGCTTCTCCCTGGATCCAGGCGAAACACTGGGGGCGAGAGGCTGAACGGCACGTCGCTATGGGAGGGATCTGGAGTGGCATCGCCTTGATCCAGCCACACCTGGACCAGGCGCGGTGCCCGTTTATCGTCGTTGCTCAGGCGCAGGGTGATTTCACGGCGCTGCTGGGGGTAGATGTGCCGTGTGCCATCGATCACCACTCCCGCGTGGGCCGTGGACGGTAAGCCGGCGATGACAGCAAAGGTAAGGCTCGCCAGTAATGTGCGAAAAAGCATGCGTCCTTCCTTCAAGGCAGGGCCTGGCAGGTCGCCAGGCCCACTGGCCTTGATCAGGGGAATGTCACGGAATACAGCACTTGCGTGCTGATCGGGCCGGCGGTCGCTGCCCCCGTGGCGAAGTACTGAGCTGCAAATGGCAGCGTCACCGCGCCGCCGTCAGGCACTGTCGAGGTACTCGAAGTCAGGCCCAGCCGCAGATCCAGGGGCTGGTTGGTGACGCCGTCTACAATCTGTACTTCCACGAACTTTGCCGGTTCGGGTGTGGCTGGCGCCTGATTGACCAGGTTACCGGTCGCCGGGTTGATGGCCGGGCTGCTGCTCTCGAATAACACCGCGACCACCGTATCCTTCGGGCAACTGCCGACTTGGATAAAGAACGGCTTTACCCCCGCCGTCTGCCCGGCAGCCTTGAGTGCGCTGGCCTGGACCTTGTGCAGCGCAATGGCAAAGTCCGGCCCGGCGCCAGGCGCAGCGCCTGCCCCGCCACTGATGCTGCAGGTGGTGCCAGTGATCTCACCGGTCAGGGTGATAGTGCCGTCCGCCGCGAACGCCGGTAGAGCGACAACGCTGTTAGCCATCAACAAGGCAACGGCCAGTGCGATTTTTTTCATTGCTGCAAATTCCTGTGGAGTCGTTAAAAGGCTGCAAGGCGGCTTCCGACATTCGAAAGGCACGCGCCGACCGGCCCGCCAAAATTGGGCTAGCACGGCACTGAGAGAGGCTGGAGGGGTACGGTCCTGAGTCTCTTACTTCTTGCAACGATGTTTATGTTGCCTAGATGAAATCCCCGCCACAACTGACCGAACGGCTAGGTCAACCCGCTCAAAACAACTGAGCAGGCCTGCGTATTGCCATCTATCATCGGCTTATCTCACTCTTTTTCTCACGACTGACCGCCCCTATGCCCCTGACCGTCAAAGGCCCACGAAGCCGAGCCGCACGCTATTTCATCAGTGCAACCAGCGGCGTGTTGCCCATCTTGCTGGGGGTTGTGATTCTGTATTGGCAAGCCGAGCGCACCCTTGAACAAAGCACGGCGCAAACCGCTCAAGAAGCGGTGCGCCAGTTCGACCTGATGCTCGACAACACCGCCATCGCTGCCCAGGCTTTGCTGCCGCTGGCCGGTAAACCGTGTGACAGCGCCGCCAAGTTGGCGCTACGTGAACAAGTCACGCGTCGGCCGTTTGTGCGGGCCACCACGCTGTCCTGGCAGAAAAACATCTATTGCAGCTCGTTGTTTGGCGGTCGCTACCAATCGCCCGTCAACCCCGACGACTACGTGGATGGGCGCCTGTGGTTGATGAAAGGCAACCCCGTCACACCCGATACCGCCCTGCTGGTGTACCGCCTGGTCCAAGGCGATCAAGGCGCGTTTGCCTCGGTTGACGGTTACCACCTCACCAACGCCTTGCGCTTGATCAGCCGTTACGCGTATTTGGTATTGCACGTCGGCCCGAACTGGCTGGGTGCCGACGGCAAAGTGCATCAAGGCGCGTTGCCGACATTTGCCGTGGCGCCACAGCGCCTGGCTTCCGAGCGCTATCAATACAGTGTCGAGGCCGGAATGCCCGAGGGTGAAGTCTGGCGCTATATGCAGGCGCGGTATCCGGCCCTGTTCAGCCTGGTGGTGTTCTTCGGGATATTGGCGGGGCTGCTCGCTCACTGGCTGCAAAAACGTTCGTCAGCGCCAACCCACGAGTTACAACGCGCCTTGGGGGCCAATGAATTCATGCCCTATTTCCAACCGGTGGTACGCGGTGACACCCGCCAATGGGCCGGGTGTGAGGTGCTGATGCGTTGGAAGCATCCCAAAGAAGGGCTGGTGCGCCCGGACCTGTTTATTCCCCTGGCCGAAGACTCCGGCCTGATCGTGCCGATGACCCGTGCCCTGCTGCGCCAGACTGCCGCGCAACTGGCGCCTCATGCCGCGCGCTTCAGCCCAGGCTTTCATATCGGCGTGAATATCACTGCGCGCCATTGCCAGGACATGGCGCTGGTGCAGGACTGCCGGGAATTTCTCGCCGCGTTCCCACCCGGCCAGGTCACCCTGGTGCTGGAGTTGACCGAGCGGGAGTTGATCGAACCCACCGAGACCACCCGCCGCCTGTTCGAGGCGCTGCATCAAATGGGGGTCATGATTGCCATTGATGATTTTGGCACCGGCCACTCCAGCTTGGGCTATTTGCGCAATTTCAATGTCGACTACTTGAAGATCGATCAAAGCTTTGTCGCCATGATCGGTGCGGATGCGCTGTCGCGGCATATTCTGGACAGCATCATAGAGTTATCAGTCAAGCTGGATCTAGGCATTGTTGCCGAAGGCGTAGAAACAGCCCAACAGTGTGAGTACCTCGTGGCCCAGGGCGTGGATTTCCTACAGGGTTACCTGTTTGGCCGACCATTACCCTGCGATGAATTCATTAAATCGTTGGGCATCGTGGAATAGCCTTGCGCGGCCTATGATGAAAGATTGGTCTTTCTTTAAAAGACATGATTTACTCAGGATGAATTAACTACTACAATTTTTTCTGCCTGTGCAGAACTCGCAGAAGGGTCTTTTTCGTTGACGTGGCTTAACGTTCTTGGCTTATAGCTTTGTCTGCAGTTGATATCAGCAACTACATTATTGGAGTACAGATTTTGTCCAGACTCGCCGAATTTCGCGCAGCAGAAAAAGCCCTTCAAGAGCAGCTTGCACAGCTGGAATCCTTGAAGAACGACGCTGGCCTGAAGAAAGAAATCGAATTCGAAGAAAAGCTCAAGACGCTGATGGGCAAATACGACAAGAGCCTGCGTGATGTGATCGCTATCCTCGATCCCGCGCCACGCAAAGGCGGTGCACCGGCCGCCGCCGCGCCTAAACAGCGCCGCGCACGGGTGGTCAAGGTTTACCACAACCCGCACACCGGCGAACTGATCGAGACCAAAGGTGGCAACCACCGCGGCCTCAAAGCCTGGAAAGAAGAGTACGGCGCTGCCACTGTAGACTCCTGGCTTCGCGGCTGAAACATGTACTAAAAAATAGCCCCGCATACGCGGGGCTTTTTTTGCTCTAACGGTTCGGAATCGAACTTAACTCAGCGTTCATATTGTTCAAATTCGCTCAGCTTGAGCGGGTCAAAGTTTCAGACTGTTACGCACCAAACTGACTTCCTCCTTGCTCGCCTCGTACGCTTGCGCCTGGCCGGCGTATGAAAAAACATAGGCTTTGTCGACATCCAGCGCACCGACTAATGTTTGCGACAATACGTGTCGACCGTTCTCGGTAATCACGCAGGTAGTTTCCAGCGCGTCAAGCCGACTCAATGTCGTGGGGTGCATTTTGCTGCACACGCTTTGATAACCGCCACGGGCAAAGTCTTTCTGGATGGACTTGCGCATCTCCAGCAACACGCCAGCAAGATTAACTTTATGGCCGGCCTCAATTGGCGTTCCGGTCAACTCCATGACCATCAACGTGGCGCCATTTTCATCATTCTTGATCGCTCGCTGCCGGGACACTGCTAGGGGTTTGGCAGGCGGCTCGCCGTCAGGCACGACTTCTTCGACCTGCCAACCGCTGGGCCAATGGACCTGCGGCTCGGCGGCCAGCACAAACGGGCTGCCCAACAACACGCACATAGCACTCAACAGCGGCCTACGAAACTCGATCATTGCGAAAAACACCCAAGGTTCCAGCGGCAAAGTGTGCGGCCCGGCGCGCGCTGACCGCAAGGGCCTGGCGCGCTTTTTCATTTGGCGCAGCCGGTGCGCCTTGCGTATCATGGCCCGTCTGCATGGAGGCAGACCGCAAGCCAATGGACCGCTCATCTCACATTTTTTCTGGAGGGCCCATGAGCCTGCACGAATTGAACACCTTCCCGGGCGTCACCGCCCAACCCGACAACGCCACGGCGAACTTCGTGTTCAACCACACCATGTTGCGGGTCAAGGACATCACCAAGTCGCTGGACTTCTACACGCGCATCCTGGGTTTCTCCCTGGTCGAGAAACGTGACTTCCCGGAAGCCGAATTCAGCCTGTACTTCCTGGCCCTGGTGGACAAGGCCCAGATCCCGGCCGACGCCGCCGAGCGTACCCAGTGGATGAAGTCGATTCCGGGCATCCTCGAACTGACCCACAACCACGGCACCGAAAACGATGCCGACTTTGCCTACCACAACGGCAACACCGACCCACGTGGCTTTGGCCATATCTGTATCTCGGTGCCGGACATTGTCGCGGCGTGCGAACGCTTCGAAGCCTTGGGCTGTGATTTCCAGAAGCGCCTGACGGATGGCCGCATGAAGAGCCTCGCGTTCATCAAGGACCCGGATGCTTATTGGGTCGAGATCATTCAGCCGGCGCCGATGTAATAAGCACTGCGTGACGCGGAGCGTCACCGGATGCATTCCCACGCGGAGCGTGGGAACGAGAAAAACCCCATGATCGCTCATGGGGTTTTTCATTTTCAGCTCAGGATGATTTACGCCGGAGCAGAGGTACGGATCAGGTGATCGAACGCGCTCAACGAAGCCTTGGCGCCCTCGCCTACTGCAATCACGATCTGCTTGTACGGCACGGTGGTGACGTCACCGGCGGCGAACACGCCAGGCAGTGAAGTCTCGCCACGGGCATCGACAATGATCTCGCCGCGCGGCGACAGCTCTACGGTGCCTTTGAGCCAGTCAGTGTTGGGCAGCAAGCCAATCTGCACAAAGATGCCTTCCAGGTCGATGGTCTTGAACTCACCAGTGTCGCGGTCCTTGTAGGCAAGGCCGGTGACTTTCTGGCCATCGCCTTTGACTTCACTGGTCAATGCGCTGGTGATCACATCCACGTTCGGCAGGCTGTAGAGCTTGCGTTGCAACACGGCATCGGCGCGCAGCTTGCTGTCGAACTCAAGCAAGGTGACATGGCTGACGATACCGGCTAGGTCAATGGCCGCTTCCACGCCGGAGTTACCGCCGCCGATCACCGCCACACGCTTGCCCTTGAACAACGGGCCATCGCAGTGCGGGCAGAAGCACACGCCACGGGCTTTGTATTCCTGCTCGCCGGGCACTCCCATTTCTCTCCAGCGGGCGCCAGTGGCCAGGATCACGGTCTTGGACTTGAGTGTGGCACCGCTTTCGAAGCGAATTTCGTGCAGCTCACCGGCATTTTTTGCCGGTACCAGGCGGCTGGCGCGTTGCAGGTTCATGATGTCCACGTCGTACTGACGCACATGGGCTTCCAGTGCGCTGGCCAGTTTCGGCCCTTCGGTTTCCTGTACCGAGATAAAGTTCTCGATGGACATGGTGTCCAGCACCTGGCCACCAAAGCGTTCAGCCGCCACACCAGTACGAATACCTTTACGTGCTGCGTAGATGGCAGCCGAAGACCCGGCCGGGCCACCGCCCACCACCAGGACGTCGAAGGCGTCCTTGGCGCTGATTTTCTCTGCGGCTTTCTCGATACCGCTAGTGTCGAGCTTGGCGAGGATCTCTTCGAGGCCCATGCGGCCCTGGCCAAAGTTGACCCCGTTCAAGTAGACGCTCGGCACCGCCATGATCTGGCGCTCATCGACTTCGGCCTGGAACAACGCACCGTCAATCGCGACGTGGCGGATGTTCGGGTTGAGCACGGCCATCAGGTTCAACGCCTGGACTACGTCCGGGCAGTTCTGGCAGGACAGCGAGAAGTAAGTCTCGAAGCTGAACTCGCCTTTGAGGGCACGGATCTGTTCAATCACCTCGACACTGGCCTTCGACGGGTGGCCACCGACTTGCAGCAGGGCCAGCACCAGCGAAGTGAATTCATGGCCCATGGGGATGCCGGCGAAACGCAGGTTGATATCGGCACCCGGGCGGTTGATGGAGAACGATGGCTTGCGCGCATCATTGCCATCGGTGTTCAGGGTAATCAGCGTGGAGAGGCTGGTTACGTCCTGCAAAAGAGCAAGCATTTCCTGGGATTTCGCACCGTCGTCGAGGGAGGCGACGATCTCGATCGGCTGGGTGACCCGTTCCAGGTATGACTTCAACTGAGCTTTAAGATTGGCGTCCAACATACGGGCGATTTCCTGTTCATTCGGTTTATTGCAGACAAAAAAACGCCCGAGCGAATCTCGCCCGGGCGTTTTGAGGGCGGATGCAGCTTACTTAAGTGCGGATACCCGCCCTTGATACGCGTTCACAGACTTAGATCTTGCCGACCAGGTCCAGAGACGGCGCCAGAGTGGCCTCGCCTTCTTTCCATTTGGCTGGGCAGACTTCACCTGGGTGGGCAGCAACGTACTGAGCGGCCTTGATCTTGCGCAGCAGCTCGGAAGCGTCACGGCCTACACCACCGTCGTTCAGCTCAACGATCTTGATTTGACCTTCTGGGTTGATCACGAAGGTGCCGCGGTCTGCCAGGCCAGCTTCTTCGATCAGCACGTCGAAGTTGCGGGAGATGGTCAGGGTTGGGTCGCCGATCATGGTGTACTGGATTTTGCCAATGGCTGGCGAAGTGTTGTGCCAGGCAGCGTGGGCAAAGTGGGTGTCGGTGGAAACGCTGTAGATTTCGACGCCCAGCTTCTGGAATTCGGCGTAGTTGTCAGCCAGGTCTTCCAGTTCGGTTGGGCAAACGAAGGTGAAGTCGGCTGGGTAGAAGAATACAACCGACCACTTGCCTTTCAGGTCAGCGTCGGTCACATCGACGAAGCTGCCGTTTTTGAAAGCGGTAGCTTTAAACGGTTTTACTTGGCTGTTGATGATAGGCATCGTTGACTCTCCGTCAGGGGTTAAGAAGTTGATGAGTGAATCCTACCGGCTCTTTCGGTCGATGGCTCATTGGCAAACCTGATGCTGGCGATTGGTTTTCTCTATCAGGTAACTGTATTAATAGAAGAAATCTCAAATCAGTGGTTGGGTTGCCAGGGTCATGCCTAGAAACGGCGTCGCTTCAACATAGCGCATCGCAGATTTCATGTCGTTCCAACCGACGTAACTCATCAGCGACTTCAAATCCCAGCCACTGCGATGCGCCCAAGTGGCAAAGCCCCGCCGCAGCGAGTGGCTGGTGTATTGCTCGGCGGGGATGCCTGCGCGCTCAAGGGCCTGGCGCAGTAGCGGGATCACACTGTTGGGGTGCAAGCCCTCCTCGCCCAGGTTGCCCCAGCGGTCAATGCCACGGAATACCGGCCCGCGCACCAAAGCCGAGGCGCTGAGCCACTCGCTATAAGCCTGCACCGGGCACAGCCGCAACAGCGCCGGGGTCTGGTAGGTCTTGCCGAGGTTATCGCGGTCACTTTTGCTGCGCGGCAAGTACAGACTGATGCCTGCGCCGGGCACGGCTTGCACATGCTCGATGCTTAACCGGCACAGTTCATCACTGCGAAAGCCGCGCCAGAAGCCCAGCAGAATCAGCGCAGCATCGCGCTTGGCCCGCAGCAAGCGCGGTTGGTCGTGATGCTCGCTGGCCTGTTTGGCTTCAATGTCCAGGGCGGCGATCACCTGTTCCAAATGCTGGAGCTGCAAAGGCTCGGCCTGTCGCTCTCGCGCCGGGTGCACGGCGCGGATGCCCTTGAGCACTTTGCGTACCACTGGCGCCTTCGTCGGGTCGGCAAACCCTTGGCTGGTATGCCATTGCGCAAGTGCCGAGAGCCGCAGCTTCAAGGTATTGACCGCCAACACTCCGGCATGCGCCACCAAGTAACGCGCCACGCTGTCACTGGTGGCCGGCAGGAACCCTCCCCAACTGACTTCGAAATGCTCGATGGCTGCGCGGTAGCTGCGGCGCGTGTTGTCACGGGTGGCGGCGTTGAGATATCGGTCCAGGTCGCTCATAGGCGTCTTTTCGTACTGCTGACAGATGGATGGCGGAGGAAAACACAGATGACACGGGATAATACGCCAATATCCCATCTGTTAAATCTTGAATTTAAACGAGTTTTTAATCATGATATGGTATGTATCTACATACCATGTACCACAGTACTAAATCGACGGAGACCCCATGGCTCGTGGCGGCATAAACAAAGCAGTAGTGCAGACGGCACGCCTGGCGATCCTCGCCCGCGGCGAAAACCCCAGCATCGATGCAGTGCGTATCGAAATGGGGAATACCGGCTCGAAAACCACGATTCATCGCTATTTGAAAGAGCTGGACGAAAGCGAATCACGACAAACCATCACTCAGGCGCCAATTGACGATGAGCTTGGCGAACTGGTCGCACGCCTGGCGCAACGCCTGAAAGAGAAGGCCCAAGAGCCGATCGACCTGGCCCTGGCGCAATTCGAGCAACGCAAAGCCGCCCTGCTCGCCCAGGTAGAAACCCTGGAAGAGGCGCACACCCAGCTCAAACAGCAATTTGATATCCAGGCCGCGGCCCTGGCCGAAGAAAGCGCGGCGCTGCAAACCGCCAGCACCAGCTTGCAGACCGAGCAAACCCGTAACGCCGGGCTGAGCCAGGCATGCAGCGACTACGAGCTAAGGCTCAACGACAAGGACGAGCAGATTCGCTCACTGGAAGAAAAACACCTGCACGCCCGTGATGCGCTTGAGCATTACCGCACTGCCATCAAGGAGCAGCGCGAGCAGGAACAGCGTCGCCATGAAGGCCAGTTGCAGCAAGTTCAGGCCGAATTGCGCCAGGCACAGCAAAGCGCGCTGGTGCGCCAGGATGAGATCACCCAGTTGCATCGCGATAACGAGCGTCTGCTGAGTGAGCAGCGAGCGACCGCCAAGGAATTGAATGCGCTGCAGGAGCAAACTCGTCAGGACCAGGCGCTACAGCTGAAACTCAAGGAACAACTCAGCCAGATCGACAGCGAACGCGCCCTGCTCCAGGAACGCCTGCGCGTGGCCGTGCAGGACAGCCAATCACGCCAAGCTGCGCTACTGGAACATCAGCAGCACAACAAAGCGCTTGAGCTGGACCTGATCAAGGCCCAGGCAAGCATCGAAGCGCTGCGCCTGGCGGCCGTCGTTGCAACGGCGCCAGAAGCAGCAGAGCCAACCTGATCAGTCCGCCACGGGCGTGCGCATGGTGACGAATTCTTCCGCCGCCGTAGGATGCACGCCGATGGTTTCGTCGAAATGCTGCTTAGTCGCGCCCGCCTTGAGCGCGATCGCCAGCCCTTGCACGATTTCACCCGCATCCGGGCCGACCATGTGGCAACCCAGCACTTTGTCGGTGTCGGCGTCGACCACCAGCTTCATCAGGGTCTTTTCCTGGCAATCGGTGAGGGTCAGCTTCATCGGCCGGAAACGGCTTTCAAAGATCTGCACGTTGTGGCCGTGCTTGCGTGCATCCTCTTCCGTCAGACCGACTGTGCCGATATTTGGCAGGCTGAACACCGCCGTCGCGATATTGGCGTAATCCACCGGGCGGTATTGCTCGGGCTTGAACAACCGCCGCGCCACGGCCATGCCTTCAGCCAGGGCCACCGGCGTCAGCTGCACACGACCAATCACATCGCCAATCGCCAGGATCGACGGCTCGGCGGTCTGGTAGAGATCATCCACCGCGACGAAACCGCGCTCGTCCAGTTTGACCCCGGTGTTTTCCAGGCCCAGGTTATCCAGCATTGGGCGGCGGCCGGTGGCGTAGAACACACAATCGGCTTCCAGCACGCGACCATCCTTCAACGTGGCCTTGAGGCTGCCGTCGGCTTGCTTATCGATGCGCTCGATGTCGGCATTGAACTGCAAGTCCAGGCCGCGCTTGGTCAGCTCTTCTTGCAGATGCTTGCGCACCGAGCCATCAAAGCCGCGCAAGAACAAGTCGCCGCGATACAGCAATGAGGTTTGTGCACCCAAGCCGTGGAAGATGCCGGCGAACTCGACGGCGATATAACCACCGCCCACTACCAGCACGCGCTTAGGTAGCTCTTTGAGGAAGAATGCCTCATTGGAACCAATGGCGTGCTCGCGCCCTGGAATCTCAGGGATCTGCGGCCAGCCGCCGGTGGCGATCAGGATGTGCTTCGCAGTGAAGCGCTCACCGTTAATCTCCACCTGGTGGGCATCAACCAGGCGTGCATGCCCTTCATGCAGGGTCACGCCGCTGTTGACCAACAGGTTGCGATAGATGCCATTGAGGCGGTTGATCTCGCGATCCTTGTTGGCGATCAAGGTCGCCCAATCAAAGTTCGCCTCGCCCAGGGACCAGCCAAAGCCACTGGCCTGCTCAAAATCCTCGGCAAAATGCGCGCCATACACCAACAGCTTCTTTGGCACACAGCCGACGTTCACGCAGGTGCCACCCAGGTAGCGGCTCTCCGCCACGGCCACCTTGGCGCCAAAGCCAGCGGCAAAGCGCGCCGCGCGAACACCGCCAGAACCGGCGCCAATTACATACAGGTCAAAATCGTAGGCCATTTCACTCTCCTCGGCAGGACACCAGCATACCGACTTACATGGGGCTGAAAAACGAAAAAGCCACCCGAGGGTGGCTTTCGCTTAAAACGTACCGGCAAGCGTGAATCAGTAAGCCTTGCCCGTCTTGTAGAAATGCTCGTAGCAGAAGTTGGTCGCTTCGATGTAACCCTCAGCACCGCCGCAGTCGAAACGTTGGCCCTTGAACTTGTAGGCAATCACGCAACCGTCTTTGGCTTGCTTGAGCAGAGCGTCGGTGATCTGGATCTCGCCGCCCTTGCCTGGCTCGGTCTCTTCGATCAGCTTGAAGATGTCCGGGGTAAGGATATAACGACCGATGATCGCCAGGTTCGACGGTGCATCTTCCGGTGCTGGCTTCTCGACCATGTCGCGTACACGGATCAGGCCATCGCCAATATCATCACCGGCGATAACACCGTACTTATTGGTTTCGGTTGGGTTGACTTCCATCACCGCAACGATGGTGCAACGGTATTTCTGGTAGAGCTTGACCATCTGGGTCAGCACACCGTCGCCTTCCAGGTTGACGCACAAGTCATCCGCCAGGACCACGGCGAACGGTTCGTCACCGATCAGCGGGCGGCCGGTAAGGATGGCGTGGCCAAGGCCTTTCATTTGAGTCTGACGGGTGTAGGAGAACGAGCACTCGTCGAGCAATTTACGGATACCGACCAGGTATTTTTCCTTGTCGGTGCCCTTGATCTGGTTTTCCAGCTCATAGCTGATGTCGAAGTGGTCTTCCAGCGCGCGCTTACCACGACCCGTGACGATGGAGATCTCGTTCAAACCGGCATCCAGAGCCTCTTCCACACCGTACTGAATCAGTGGCTTGTTCACCACTGGCAGCATTTCTTTGGGCATGGCTTTGGTCGCTGGCAAGAAGCGAGTGCCGTAACCGGCTGCTGGGAACAAGCATTTCTTGATCATATGAGTCCTTACAAAGGGCTGTGCGTACGGAATTCGGCGCAGTCTAATCAGGCCGCAGTCACCTTACAATGGGTCCTGCTGGCGTTGCGATGTCATCATAGAGAAAAAATGTCGGCGTAAGTTCCGCTGATCCTGCAAAGGGTGTCACCAACGGTCAGTCAGCACCCGACTTGGCCCCTTGTTTAAAAGGGCTGCAATGGTTTTAGCACGCTTTTGCCCCTCTGGCACTGACCCGCAACAACTTGCGCCCTGCCCCGGCATTTGGCGCTATCATGGGCGCCTTGAACCAAGACCACGAGATTGCCAACAGATGTCAGAACCCAAAGGTGTAAACGGCTACCTGATCACGAAGCGAGCAGATGGCTGGCACTTGATCAATTTTCACGGCGACAGCGTTGCCGGTGTATTCGAAACCGAGAGCATGGCGATTGCCGTCGCTGAAGTGTTTGTGGATGAGGCGGGCCATGCATCGAGCAAGCGGCCGAAAACCAAGTAAGCCTCATGTGTTGCGCAAGAAGCCCCGTGAAAGGGGCTTTTTTGTTTGTCTGTACCTAGATGGCCGTTCGCTATAACCTTCGACAACGCCACGACAGTGTCAGCGCGCCCTTCCAATACCTCGATGACGAACCTCTATGAAAAAGATCCTGGCACTGACCGCAGTACTGGCACTCGCCGGCTGCACTACCGCTTCCGACACCTTGCTGAAAAATGGCGAACAAGGCTTGACCATCGACTGCTCGGGCGAGGCCAATTCATGGGCCAGTTGCTACGAGAAAGCGGACGCATCCTGCGCGGGCACCGGTTACCGCATCGTCGGCACTAACGGAACGCCGGCGCTCAAGGAGAGCGACAAGACCTTGGGCCAGGACGTGGGCAACTTCAAAGGCCGCAGCGTGGTGGTGGTCTGCAAGTAAGCCTGCTACAGGTGCACTTCAGCAAACTTGATCCCCAGGCCACGCAGGGTTTCGATCAGGTCATCCAGGCGCGCAAATGATTCGACCTCATCCTGCTCGTCCACCAGGAAGTAGCTGCGCCCGCCGCTCTTCTTGAAAAAAACGATCCACTCGCCCAAGTCGGCGGGGTTCTGGATGACATGGGTGGCTGAAATCTGGCCTTCAGCATGGCGGGCTTTGACGTGTTCTCGTTTCATAACGGGCTTTCCAGAAAAACAAATGCCGCTCAAACCCAGGGTTTGAGCGGCATCTTTGTAGTGAATGCCCGACAGTTTAACGGATGCAGGCCGTCCCTGCAGGGTGATGGCTTTTTTTATCGGGTTTGAGGGATGAGCCTGTGGCTCAACCGGAAATGCACTCTTCCCCTGCCTTCTTCACGTCGCCCGGGCGGATGGGCACATTGGACATGCTTTCATAAAGCTTGATGCTGCTACCGCTGGAGCGGTCTTCAATTTCAAAGATTGCCGAGGGGTCTGCCGAGAATTTCTGCGGCACGATCACCTGAATACCGTCTTTATGGGGCTCGATCTGCGGCGGCCGACGGGTCGCCTCCAATTTGCGCACCACACACGCCGCATATTCCTGCGGTTTCTTCCCTGAGATGACCACCAATGTTGGCGGGGTCTGCTTGATATCTGCAACCGAAGCACACCCACCTATTGCCAAGGCCAGCACCAACACACTCCACTTCATACAAAAACCTCCGATAAAGACCCTACGACAGCGGGGATGGTAATTTTCTCCCACCAACGTAGGATTTATCTGTGATAACTCGGTAAATAACTGTTTTAAATTGTCGAAGTCGTCGACGACGGCCCGATAATAAACGCGCTGGGGCTGATAAACTCCATCTTAACCTACGTATCGTTCTGATTTTTCAGAAAAAGCCCTTCTGGAGAGACCCCATGAAATTCATCCACCAGCGTGAGCACCTCAACGAGGGAGACATTGTCGTCATCGAATGCTCGCAGACCTGCAATATTCGCCTGATGAGTGATGCGAACTTTCGCAGTTTCAAAAACGGCGGCCGCCATACCTACCACGGCGGCGCATTTGATAAATTCCCGGCCAAGATCACCGCACCGAGCACCGGCTTCTGGAACATCACCCTGGATGTGGTGACCCGTCGCGCCATCAGCGTGACCCGCAAGCCTGCGTTGTCCCACAAGATCCGTATCGTTCGTCGTACCAGCAGCAAGCTGAGCTGACCCGAACACCTGACAGGAAAAAAGCTGTGACCACCACAACCAAATACGTCATCAAGTACAAGCTCAACGGCGAACGCCGCTTTGAATTCGCCCAGTTGCATAGCAACAGCGTCGATGAAGCCAAGCAAGCCTTGGCGAAAATTCATGATGCCAGCGACGAAATCACCGACATCAATGTGAGCAAGGCGCTGTAAGCCATGCCGGGCCCTACCGCCGATTTGTTTGCCGATGATGCCTTGCAACAGCCTGCCGGGCGCGAGCAAATTGGCGAAGAATCCTACGTACTGAAGGGCTATGCCCTGCCCTGGATCGAGCGGTTATTGCCTGAACTGCGGCGTGTCCTGGCTCAATCACCGTTTCGGCAGATGGTCACCCCCGGCGGCTTTACCATGTCGGCGGCGCTGAGCAGTTGCGGCGAGCTGGGCTGGACCACCGACGCCCGTGGCTATCGCTACAGCCCACTCGACCCGCGCAGCCAGCAACCCTGGCCCGTCATGCCCGCCACATTGCGCCAGCTGGCGGTGGCAGCGGCTACCGAGGCCGGTTTCAGCGGTTTTCAACCCGATGCCTGCCTGATCAACCGTTACGTACCGGGGGCGAAAATGTCCCTGCACCAGGACAAGAATGAGCGCAGCTACAGCGCGCCCGTGGTCTCGGTGTCCCTGGGGCTGCCGGCGGCTTTCCTGTTCGGTGGCCATTCGCGCAGCGACAAAACCCAAAAGGTTTCGCTGTTTCATGGTGATGTGGTGGTGTGGGGCGGCGTTGATCGCCTGCGCTTTCATGGCGTGATGCCAATCAAGGACGGCGTGCATTCGGTCATGGGCCCGCAGCGCATCAACCTGACCTTTCGCACCGCTGGGTAATTTGACCGCAAGCTTCGGAGTGTCGGGCGCGAGCGGCGGGCTTAATCTGCTCCGGAACCGTCAAGAGTGCAGGCCATGAACAACGAACACGATCCGCGCTGGGCTGCGATTATTGCCCGTGATGCCAAGGCTGACGCGCTATTTGTCTACGGCGTGAAAACCACCGGCGTGTATTGCCGCCCCAGCAGCGCCTCGCGCTTACCGCGCCCGGAAAATATCGAGTTCTTCGACACGCCGGCGCAGGCCGAGGCCGCCGGTTATCGCCCGAGTAAACGCGCTGCCGGCGACCAGACCCAGTTGGCCGCTCACCATGGGCAACTGGTGGCCGAGGCCTGCCGGCAAATCGAACAAGCCCAAACCCCGCCTAGCCTGGACATGCTCGCCCAATGCGCCGGGTTGAGTCCGTTTCACTTCCACCGCGTATTCAAAGCCAACACCGGGTTGACCCCAAAGGGTTACGCCAGCGCCCTGCGTTCGCGCAGAGTGCGCGACGGCCTCAAGGGCCAGCATTCGGTGACGGACACCCTGTACGACGCGGGCTTTAATTCCAATAGCCGCTTTTATGAAGCCGCCGACCAAGTGCTCGGCATGAAACCCCGAGACTACAAAGGCGGCGGCGCCAATAACACCATCCGCTTTGCCGTTGGCCAATGCTCGCTGGGGGCGATTCTGGTGGCGCAAAGCCAACGTGGCGTGTGTGCGATTTTACTGGGCGATGATCCGGACAAACTGGTGCGCGACCTGCAAGACCAGTTTCCCAAGGCTGAGTTGATCGGCGCGGATCAGGGTTTCGAACAACTGGTGGCCCACGTCGTCGGCTTTGTCGAAGCCCCTGCCGTGGGCCTGGATTTGCCCTTGGACCTGCGCGGCACGGCCTTTCAGGAGCGGGTGTGGCAGGCGTTGCGCGAAATCCCTGCGGGCAGCACCGCCAGCTATGCGCAGATTGCCGAGCGTATCGGTGCACCCTCCTCCTTTCGCGCCGTGGCCCAGGCTTGCGGTGCCAACCACCTGGCGGTGGCGATTCCCTGTCATCGCGTGGTGCGCAGCAATGGCGAGCTGTCGGGCTACCGCTGGGGCGTAGAGCGCAAGCGCCAGTTACTCGAGCGTGAAACCCAGCCCCACAAAACGCCGCTTCCGTCCAGTGAATAAAACAGACTGGCCGGGTGCTGATTGCCCTGCTAAAACAGCGAAAAGCCCTACTAACGCTGGAGAAGCACCCCATGAGCACCTGGCCAGACACCCGCATCCTTGACCTGTTGGGCATTGAGGTGCCGATTATCCAGGCGCCGATGGCTGGCGCGACGACCACCGCCATGGTCATCGCCGCCCAGCAAGCCGGTGCCCTGGGCTCCATGCCTGCGGCGGCGCTGAGCCAGGAGCAACTGCGCGAGGCCTTGGCCCTCATTCGCCAGGCCAGTCATGCGCCGCTAAACGTCAACTTCTTCTGCCATCAACCGCCCGATGTCGATGACGCGCGGGACCAGGCTTGGAAGGCCTTGCTGCAACCTTACTACCATGAACTGGGCGCCGACTTCGATGCGCCAACGCCGGTATCCAACCGCGCGCCGTTCAACGAAGCAGCCTGCCAAGTGGTAGAAGAGTTTCGGCCAGAAGTAGTGAGTTTTCACTTTGGCTTGCCAGAGAAGTCCTTACTCGACCGGGTAAAAGCCACCGGTGCCAAGGTGCTGTCATCGGCCACCACCGTCGAGGAAGCCGTGTGGCTGGAACAGCACGGCTGCGACGCGATTATTGCCATGGGTATTGAAGCCGGAGGGCATCGTGGCCTGTTCCTCAGCGATGACCTCAACAGCCAGATCGGCTTGATGGCGCTGCTGCCGCAGATTGTCGACGCGGTCAGCGTGCCGGTGATTGCTGCGGGCGGAATCGGCGATGCGCGTGGCATCGTTGCGGCCTTTGCCCTCGGCGCTTCGGCCGTGCAGATCGGCACGGCCTACCTGTTCACGCCCGAAGCCACTGTAAGCGCCTCCCATCACCATGCGCTGCGCCATGCCCAGGCCAGCGAAACCGCGCTGACCAACCTGTTTACCGGCCGCCCGGCGCGGGGCATCGTCAACCGGGTGATGCGTGAACTCGGCGCCATCAACCCGGCGGCCCCGGCGTTCCCCAAAGCCGGAGGCGCATTGATGCCGCTCAAGGCCAAGGATGAGGCCGGTTTCAGCAACCTGTGGGCAGGCCAGGCCCTGGGGCTGGGCAAAGACCTGTCCACCTACGACCTGACCCGCCAATTAGCCGAGCACAGCTTGAGCAAACTCACCCGCGGCTGATTTGAGCAGCAACTTGGCACTGTACCGGCAATGGCCAACCGCTATATATTCCCATACATAGCGGTAAGCCCTCTTTCCTGCACCCTGCCGTACACCTTCAAGGAGTTGCCTCATGATGACCCGCGTTTCGCGCCTGGCCCCCCTGCTTGCCGCCTTTGCCTTGGGTACGGCCCATGCCGATGAAGTTCAGGTGGCCGTGGCCGCCAACTTCACCGCCCCGATCCAGGCGATTGCCGCCGACTTCGAGAAAGACACCGGCCATAAACTGGTCGCGGCTTACGGTGCCACGGGGCAGTTCTACACCCAGATCAAAAATGGCGCGCCTTTTGAAGTGTTCCTCAGCGCCGATGACACCACCGCGCAAAAACTCGAAAGCGAAGGCGCTACCGTCAAGGGCTCACGCTTTACCTACGCGGTCGGTACCCTGGCGCTGTGGTCGGCCAAAGAAGGCTATGTGGATGCCAAGGGCGAGGTGCTAAAGAAAAATGAGTTCAAGCATTTGTCCATCGCCAATCCCAAGGCTGCACCCTACGGCTTAGCCGCCACCCAGGTGCTGGCCAGAGAAGGCTTGACTGACAAGGTCAAGGACAGGCTCGTCGAAGGCCAGAACATCACCCAGGCTTATCAGTTTGTTTCCACCGGCAACGCCGAGTTGGGCTTTGTCGCCCTCTCGCAGATCTACAAGGACGGCAAAGTCACCAGCGGTTCGGCGTGGATTGTTCCGGCCTCCCTGCATGACCCGATCAAACAGGACGCCGTGATCCTCAACAAGGGCAAGGACAGCGCCGCCGCCAAGGCCCTGGTGGACTACCTCAAAGGCCCGAAAGCCGCTGCCGTTATCAAATCCTACGGTTACGAGCTGTAAATGCCCCTGTCGAGTGCTGATTTTTCTGCGATCTGGTTGACCCTAAAACTGGCCTCGCTGACCACTCTGATCCTGTTGATCATCGGCACACCGATCGCCCTGTGGCTGTCGCGCACCCGTTCCAAGTGGCGCGGGCCCATTGGAGCAGTGGTCGCACTGCCGTTGGTGTTGCCGCCAACGGTCATCGGTTTTTACTTGCTGTTGGCCATGGGGCCCAACGGCTACGTCGGCCAGTTCACCCAGTGGCTGGGCCTGGGCACCCTCACCTTCAGCTTCGCCGGGCTGGTGATCGGCTCGGTGATCTACTCCATGCCCTTCGTGGTGCAGCCGTTGCAGAACGCGTTTTCGGCCATCGGCACGCGCCCGCTGGAAGTGGCCGCGACCTTGCGCGCCAACCCGTGGGACACGTTTTTCACGGTGATCCTGCCGCTGGCACGCCCTGGGTTTATCACCGCCTCGATCCTGGGCTTTGCCCATACCGTCGGTGAGTTCGGCGTGGTACTGATGATCGGCGGCAATATCCCGGACAAGACCCGTGTCGTCTCAGTGCAGATCTACGACCATGTCGAATCCATGGAATATGCCCAGGCCCATTGGCTGGCCGGGGCCATGGTGGTGTTCGCGTTTCTCGTGCTGCTGGCGCTCTATTCCAGCCGCAAAACCAAGATGGGCTGGAGCTGATCGCCATGATGGATATACGCCTGCAGCTGAAGTACTCCGCTTTTGCATTGGATGTGGACCTGCAATTGCCCGGCCGTGGCGTGAGCGCGCTGTACGGGCATTCTGGCTCCGGCAAGACCACCTGCCTGCGCTGCATCGCAGGTTTAGAACGCGCCGAACACGGCTTTGTGCAAATCAACGACGAGGTCTGGCAAGACAGTCGCAAAGGGCTGTTTGTGCCGCCACATAAACGCGCTTTGGGCTATGTGTTCCAGGAGGCGAGCCTGTTTCCTCACCTGTCGGTGCGCGCCAATCTGGAGTTCGGCCTCAAGCGTATTCCACGCCCGCAGCGGCGCGTGGGCATGGCCCAGGCCACCGAACTATTGGGCATCGGGCACTTGCTTGAGCGTCACCCGCAACACTTGTCCGGCGGCGAGCGTCAGCGCATCGGCATCGCCCGTGCCTTACTCACCAGCCCCAGGCTGTTATTGATGGATGAACCGCTGGCGGCCCTGGACAGCCCGCGCAAAAGCGAGATATTGCCTTACCTGGAACGCCTGCACGACGAGCTGGATATCCCGGTGCTCTACGTCAGCCACGCCCAGGACGAAGTGGCGCGGCTGGCTGACCATATCGTCTTGCTCAGCGACGGCAAAGCCCTGGCCAGCGGCCCTATCGGCGAAACCCTGGCGCGCCTCGACCTGCCCTTGGCGCTGGGCGACGATGCCGGCGTGGTGATCGCCGGCAGCGTCGTTGCCTACGACGCGCACTATCAGTTGCTCACCCTGCAGTTGCCCGATTGCCCGTTGCAGATGCGCGTGGCCCATGCCCCGCTGGCGGTGGGCAACCCACTGCGGGTCAAGGTCCAGGCGCGGGATGTGAGCCTGAGCCTGCAGGCCGAAGAACACAGCAGCATCCTCAACCGCTTGCCGGTGACCGTCACCCAGACTGTCGGCGCGGACAACAGCGCCCATGTGCTGGTGCGCCTGGACGCCGGCGGCACGCCCTTGCTGGCGCGCATCACGCGCTTCTCCCGCGACCAATTGCAACTGCATCCGGGCCAGACGCTGTGGGCGCAAATCAAGGCGGTGGCAGTACTGGCTTAAGCATTTGGCACGACCGCAGGGCGCTGCGGTCAATCAGACATACCGGCCTGATTTGTTGCCAAGGAACCCGCCCCATGCCTGACTCTTCGTTACCCGCCGACCTGCCCCGCGACCTGCATTATGTGGATGACACCCAGCCCGGCATCCGCCGTAAAAAAGTGCGAGGCACGTTCCAGTATCTGAACGCCAAGGGCGAGCGCATTACCGACGCGGACGAAATCAAACGCCTGAACGCCTTGGCGGTGCCACCCGCCTACACCGACGTTTGGATCTGCGCCGACCCTCGCGGCCACCTGCAAGCCACCGGCCGCGACGCCCGTGGCCGCAAGCAATACCGCTACCACCCACGCTGGCGCGAGGTGCGTGACAGCGACAAGTATGCGCGCTTGCAGGCCTTTGGCGCCGCCTTGCCCAAATTGCGCAAACAGCTCGAAGCGCAAATCGCCGAACCCGGGTTTACCCGCGAAAAAGTGCTGGCCACGGTGGTGATGTTGCTGGACGCCACGCTGATCCGCGTCGGCAATACCCAATATGCCCGCGAGAACAAGTCCTACGGCCTGACCACCCTGCGCAACCGCCATGTGGACATCAAGGGCAGCGAGATCCAGTTCCAGTTTCGTGGCAAAAGTGGCGTGGAGCATCAAGTCAGCGTAAAGGATCGGCGCCTGGCGCGGGTGGTCAAGCGCTGCATGGAATTGCCGGGGCAAAACCTGTTCCAGTACCTGGACGAAGACGGTGAGCGGCATACCGTCAGCTCCCAGGACGTCAATGACTACCTGCACAGCCTGACCGGCGAAGATTTTACCGCCAAGGACTACCGCACCTGGGCCGGCACGGCGATGGCGCTGGCGGTGTTGCGCGAGTTGGCGTGGCAGCCCGAATCCGACGCAAAGCGGCATGTGGTGGCGATGGTCAAGGATGTCGCCCGGCAGTTGGGCAACACGCCGGCGGTGTGTCGCAAGTGCTATATCCACCCGGCGGTGCTTGAGCATTTCAGCCTCGGCCAATTGTCGAAGTTGCCCAAGCCGCGGGTGCGCAAAGGCCTGAAAGCCGAAGAGGTCGCACTGGCGATGTTCTTGGAAAAACTGGCCGAAGACTTGCCGCACAAAGTTAACGTGGGTTAGGCTCTGCCTCCCTTCTGACTCACGGGATGACCGCCGACGTGAACATCTAAGCCTTCCAGAATGTATCTGCAACGAGCCGCCTGGCGCGCTTGTTGGCCTGTTCGACATTTTTTGGAGGTGCTGATGACTGACGTCAAACGGCTGCCCGCGCTTGTTTCCCTGCAACACCTGTCTTTCCAGTTCGCCAATGGCGAAACCTTGCTGGCGGACGTAAACCTGTCCGTTGATCAAACGCCTACCGGTATCGTGGGGCGCAATGGACGGGGCAAAAGTATCCTGGCGAAATTGATGGCCGGCGTGCTACTGCCCTCCTCCGGCACCCTGAAAAAACCCGCCAATGTTGCCTATGTGCCCCAGGCCATCGCGGTTCAAGCAGGGCAAACCATCGCCGATATCACCGCAACTGCCGCTGCCTTGGCAGCCCTTGCACGTATGGCCCAGGGCGATGCACGCCTCGGTGATCTGGAGCTGATCGACGATCGCTGGGACCTCGCCGAAGGCCTGCGCCAGGCGCTGGATGCAGCGGGTTTGCCAACCCTCAGCGCCAGTACCCCGGCCGATCAACTCAGTGGCGGCCAACTGGCCAGGGTCGCGCTGATCGGGGCGTTGTTGGCGGCGCCGCAGTTGCTGATTCTGGATGAACCCAGCAATCACCTTGACGCTGCCGGACGCGATTGGCTGTTGCATGTGTTGCGCGATTGGCGCGGCGGGCTGGTAGTGGTCAGCCATGATCGACAGTTGCTCAACGTCATGGGTCGCATCATTGAGCTGTCGCCCCTGGGCATTCAGGTCTATGGCGGCAACTACGATGCCTATCGCCAGCAACGCGATACTCACCAGCAGGCCGCGATGGCCTCGTGGGAGCAGGCGCGTCTGGCCCGCAGCCGCGAGCGTCGGCGCCTGCAAAAAGATCACGACGACCTGCAGCGCCACGCCGCACGCGCACGTAAACAGGCCGAGACCGCCAACGTCGACCGTTTTACCAGGGCACGCTGGAAAAGCGCGGCAAAGGAAGTCGTCAGCAACGTGGGCAGTGCCCATCATGCGTGCAAAAACCAACTCGACGCCCAGGTACGTCAAGCTTACGAGCGCGTGGTGGATGAGACGCCCACACTGCTCGCATTACCAGGCTCGAGCGTCCCCAATGGTCGCCAGGTACTGGTGCTGGAACAGGCGCAGTTGCCTTGGCTCGATCCGCTGGCACCCGCCAGCTACCTGACGCTCAACCTGACAGGCCCGGCTCGCGTTGCCGTACGTGGGCCAAACGGTTGCGGCAAATCGACCTTGCTCAAACTGCTTGCAGGCCTTTGGCGGGCGGTCAGTGGCGAATGCACCGTGGCGGTGCCGAGTGCCTATATCGATCAACACCTGGCGCTGCTGGATGACCGGCGCAGCCTTGTCGAGCAACTTAACCTGCTCGACACGCCCCTGGCCGAAGCCGAACTGCGCACACGCCTGGCGTTATTGCAGCTGGACGCGCTGCGGGTGACGCAGCCCGCAGGGCAACTCAGCGGCGGCGAGCGCTTGAAAGCCGCGATGGCCGTTGCCCTCTGGCGTGAGACACCGGCGCAATTGCTGTTATTGGATGAACCCACCAATCACCTGGACCTGGAATCGGTGCTGGCGTTTGAGCAGGCATTGAAGGGGTTTACCGGCGCGCTGCTGGCCGTGTCCCATGACGAGGCATTCTTGCAGGCGATCGAGCCGACTCACCATCTGACGTGGCACGCCACCGGCTGGCAACTGGAGCGTGTCTGAGGTCATTGCGCGGACAGGCAAAGCATCCTACGGTAGTGGCCGGATAATCTCACCGAGGAAACCGGCCCCATGCTGCCTTCGTCCCGCAAGCCTTACGCCAATGCCACGCTCGCCCTTCGACAGCGCTGGCGCGGGCGGGTGGGCTTGATGCTGGTGGCCTGTCTGTCGGTGCTGGCGGGCATGACCGATGCCATCGGCTTTATGGCCAGCGGCGATTTCGTCTCGTTCATGAGCGGTAACACCACGCGCCTGGCGGTGGCTATCAGCGTGGGCGACCTGGGGCTCACCGGACGGCTGGTGTTGTTGGTCGTCACCTTCGTGGTCGGCAATGCCTTGGGTGTGCTGGTCAGCCGTTTCAGCAAGCGCCATGCGTTGCCCTTACTGCTGTGCATCGGCGCCTTGCTCTGCGCTGCGGCGTTGTGGCCTGCCACCGACACCTTGCCCGCGTTGCTCGCGGCGATCATTGCCATGGGCATGCTCAACGCGGCCGTCGAGGAGGTGAACGGGTTACCGGTGGGGCTGACCTACGTCACCGGGGCGCTGTCACGCTTTGGTCGCGGGCTGGGCCGTTGGTTATTGGGCGAGCGCCGCAATGGCTGGCGCGTGCAATTGATTCCGTGGGGTGGGATGTTCATTGGCGCTGTGATCGGTGCGCTGCTGGAACAGCAGATGGGCCTGCGCGCATTGTGGGTCAGTGGTGCGTTGGCTGGGGCCTTGGGGGTGGCGACACTGTTGATTCCGCGACGCTGGCACTTGGGTTTCATGCCCCGTTGAGGTGGGGTGGAGGAGCTCGTTCGACGTTTAAGCCTCGACATCCGTGTACCGGTAAAGAGCCATCACGTCGAACGAGCGAGTGAATCATAAGCCAATGCCCGGTGGCTGTCCCGCCAGGCGTTTCGGAATATGACTAAGGCAACCGACTTACAGACAAGTGGCCAGTGCTGCCAGGCGACGTTTAGCCGGCATAGTGTCCTGCGCGGCGTAGTAGTTGACCGTAGACCCTGCGCCGGTGCTGAGTACATCGACAAAGTAATCGCCACCGGTGGTGTACACCGTGAAACCACCCGCCTCGGTCGCTTCCTTGAAGCCGCCGGCATCGACGCCGAACACGCTTTCATCCTGCCAGCCGAACTGGATGCACTGGGCAACGACCAGGGTGGCCTTGTCTGACGCCAGGGTCTTGTAGGGGCTGCCTGCGCGCGCCTCTTTCATCTTCGAACCTGCGCAACCGGCCAGTGCCGCCAGTATCAATACGCCCATTACCACGTTGTGCATGCCATTGCTTCCTTGGAAAAACCGTGACTCTACCACTGTGCCGAGGCCAACTGACGCGCCCATGAACTTTGTTTCACTGTGAAGAGCCAACACGCCGCCTATAGTGGCCAGGCTCATTTTTTAGAAGTCTCCCTTCTGCCCGCCACCCCGCGGGCTTTTTTTTGCCCGGGTATCAGAGCCACCAACGCAGCAGATAGAACAGCGCCATGCTCAATAACACGGTGGTCAATACGCTGCGTGTCCAGTACATCAACGCCACGGCGCAGATACCGGCCAGCAGGTAAGGGTTGGTCGGGCTCAGGTTGAGCTGATGGTCCGCCAGGAAAATAATCGGCCCGCAGATCGCCGTGAGCATGCCTGGCACGGCGAAGCCCAGAAATTCACGCGCGCGGCGATTGAGCCGCACCGGCAAGCGTGGCTCGATAAACAGGTAACGGTTGAAGAACACCACCAGGCCCATGGCTACAATCATCAGGTAAATCATCGTTGCCCCACTCCCAGCCGCTTGCAGGCAAACCCCGCGCTCATCCCCAACACACCAGAGACCACCACCGCCGATTCCCAGTGCAAATAACTCAGCCAGACTGAGCACAGCAGTGCCACCGCCACGCATACCACCGTGGGTACATCGCGCACCACGGGGGTGATCAAGGCGATAAAGGTGGCGGCAATCGAGAACTCCAGCCCCAATTGATCAAGGCCGGGAATGCTCTTGCCCAGCACAATGCCGGCAAGGGTAAAGAGGTTCCAGATGATATAAAACGTCAGGCCGACGCCCAGGGCATACCAGCGATTGAAGGTCTGGCGGTCATAGTGGTTGACCAGGGCGAAGAACTCATCGGTCAACAAAAACCCCAGGCTCATGCGCCAGCGGGTGTTGAGCGAAGAAAGGGTAGGACGCATGTGCATGCCATAAAGCAGATGCTGGGAGGTCAGCAGCAAGGTGGTCAACACAATGGAAATCAGGCTGGCACCGCTCTTGACCATGCCAATGGCGACCAGTTGTGCGGCGCCGGCAAACACAATGGCAGACAAGCCTTGGGCTTGCAGCGGGGTAAATTGCGCGTCGATAGCCATCGAGCCGGCCAGCAAACCCCAGGGTGCGCAGGCCAGGGACAAGGGAATGACGGCGATGGCGCCGCGGGTGAAGGCGTAATGAGGTAATGCAGTGGACATGGAAACGGCTCATCGACAGACAGTCGACAAGCATGCCAGCACGAACGAGGGCGTGTCTTGAACGATCTTGCTCAGGCGAGCTTGACCGACACCTGCTCCACCGAATCCCGGGCCTCGCGCAATTCGTAGGCATCCTGGTTCAGTCGGTGGATGGTATTGAGCAGGCGTTGGCGCAGCACTTCATCGCCGAGTTTTTCCACGGCGCGCATCAGGTCAAACGCCGCGGTTTCGTTATTTTCCGCGACAGAATCCAGGGTCTTGCGCAGGTTGCGGGTGGCTCGGGTCACGCGGGGTCTTCCTTCATCAGCAATGGGCAGGCACGTTAGGACATTTGTGTTTCATTTTAATTTCAAACAGTTGTGGCGGTTTCAAAGGCATTTGATCCATATCAATTGAAACAAGATTTGACCGATATATATGGAAATACGTATATTCGAATGTACCTACTTGAAAAGTCCTTGATCATGTCAGACCTCCTCATCCCGACCGCCCTGTTCAAATGCCTGGCCGATGGCACCCGTGCACGGGTGACCTTACTGATCCTGCGCGAGGGCGAACTTTGTGTGTGTGAGTTGATCCATGCCTTGGACGACAGCCAGCCAAAAATCTCCCGCCATCTCGCGCAATTGCGCAGTTGCGGCCTGCTGGTGGACCGTCGTCAAGGGCAATGGATCTACTACCGCATCAATCCGGCACTGCCCGCTTGGGTCACTCAGGTGCTGGACATCACTCTGCAAGCCAACCAGCCATGGTTGCAGGACGACGCACTGCGTCTGAATGCAATGGGCGACCGACCACAACGGGCCAGCACCTGCTGCTGAGCCATCGGAGCTTTTATTCATGCTTGTCGCAATTGCGATTTTCCTCGTCACCATCGTGCTGGTCATCTGGCAACCCAAGGGCCTGGGCGTCGGCTGGAGTGCCACGTTGGGCGCCATCCTCGCGCTGGCCTGCGGAGTGATCAGCCTGGCGGACATTCCGGTGGTGTGGCACATCATCTGGAACGCCACCGGTACCTTTGTCGCGTTGATCATCATCAGCTTGTTGCTGGACGAGGCAGGCTTCTTCGCCTGGACAGCCCTGCATGTGGCGCGTTGGGGCCGTGGTCGCGGGCGGCGGTTGTTTGCTTATATGGTGCTGCTGGGTGCGCTGGTATCGGCGCTGTTTGCCAATGACGGTGCGGCGTTGATCCTGACGCCTATCGTGATGTCGATGCTGTTGGCCTTGCGATTTTCGCCGACGGCGACCCTGGCCTTCGTCATGGGCGCCGGGTTTATCGCCGATACGGCGAGCCTGCCATTGGTGGTGTCGAACCTGGTGAATATCGTTTCGGCGGACTATTTCAAGATCGGCTTCAACGAATATGCTGCCGTGATGGTGCCGGTGAACCTGGTCAGCGTGGCTGCGACCCTGGCAGTGCTGCTGTGGTTTTTTCGCCGGGACATTCCCCAAACCTACGACCCGGCTGACCTGGAAGACCCCAGCAGTGCCATCCATGACCCTGCGACGTTCCGCGCTGGTTGGTGGGTACTGGGTATTCTGCTCATCGGCTGTTTCGCCCTGGAACCTCTGGGTATTCCCATCAGTGCGATTTCCGCCGTCTGCGCCGTGCTGCTGCTGGTGATTGCCGCCAAGGGCCATAAGATTTCAACGCGCAAAGTCCTCAAGGAAGCGCCTTGGCAGATCGTGATTTTTTCCCTGGGCATGTACCTGGTGGTGTATGGCCTGCGCAACGCCGGCCTGACCGACTACCTGGCCACCTGGCTCGACTCCTTCGCCACCTACGGCGTGTGGGGCGCGGCCATGGGCACCGGGGTACTGACGGCGCTGCTCTCCTCGGCCATGAACAACCTGCCGACGGTACTGATTGGCGCGTTGTCCATCGAGTCCAGCCATGCCGTGGGCGTGGTCAAGGACGCGATGATCTACGCCAATGTGATCGGCAGCGACCTGGGCCCGAAAATCACGCCTATCGGCAGCCTGGCCACCTTGCTGTGGCTGCACATCCTGGCGCGCAAAGGCATCACCATCACCTGGGGTTACTACTTCAAGGTCGGGATCGTGCTGACCTTGCCCGTGCTGCTGATCACCCTCGCCGCCCTCGCCTTGCGCCTGAGCCTCTAAAGGAACGCCCCATGAAAGTCCTGTTCATGTGTACCGCCAACAGCTGCCGCAGCATCTTGTCCGAGGCGATGTTCAACCACCTGGCACCGTCGGGCTTCGAGGCGATCAGCTCTGGCAGCTTCCCCAAGGGGCAGGTGCTGCCACGCAGTCTGACCACGTTGCAGGCGGCGGGCATCAGCACTGACGGCCTGTACAGCAAAGGCAATGACGCCTTTGAAGACAGCCCGCCGGATGTAGTCATCACCGTATGCGATAAAGCGGCCGGTGAAGCGTGCCCGGTGTATTTCGGCCCAGCGGTGAAGACGCATTGGGGCTTGGAAGACCCTTCCGAGGTGCAGGGTAACGAGGCGCAGGTAGAGGCGGCATTCACGGCCACCCTCGACATTATCGCTGCACGCTGCAAGGCGTTTTTTGCACTTCCGTTTGCGAGTTTATCGTCGGATGAATTGAAGGCTGAAATCGACCGCATTGCCTCAACACCGCAGCCTTTGTAGGAGCGAGCTTGCTCGCGAAAAACTCATAAGCACCGCGTTCATTCAGGAAACGCGCGTTATCGTTGACGCTTCTCGCGAGCAAGCTCGCTCCTACAGGGACCTGTGACAGACGCTGATTCTGTGGGCAATGCATGGCTAGTGTGGGAGCTGGCTTGCCTGCGAAGGCGGTGGTTCAGTTGAAGATTGAGTGGCTGACATACCGCCATCGCGAACGTTCCTACAGAGGACGTGGTATCCCCTTCCCGGACTGACGTATGCTCTGGCACTTTCTCGAAAGGAACTGAGCATGCTGTCGATCTTTGTTTATGCGCTGGTATTCGGCTTCGTATTTTGCCTTTCCCCCGGCGCCGTACTGGCAGAGACCCTGCGCCGCGGCTTGCTCCATGGCTTCACACCGGCCCTGCTGGTGCAGTTCGGCTCGCTGGTGGGCGACGCCGTCTGGGCCGTGATTGGCCTCACCGGTATCGCACTGCTGATCCAGCATGATGCAGTGCGGGTACCACTCACAATCATCTGCGCGCTGTACCTGGCTTGGTTGGGCATCCGCAGCCTGATCGATGCCTGGCAGCTACCCGCAACCGGCAACGCCCCTGCCAGCTCAGGCAAAAATGCGTTGGCGGTGGGCGCGGCGATTTCCCTGGCCAACCCGAAGAACATCGTCTACTGGGGCGCCCTGGGCAGCGCCCTGTCGGGGATTGTCGGCACCACCCCCAGCCACGGGCAAACGCTGATGTTTTTTGCCGGCTTCATGCTGGCGTCGGTGCTCTCGTGTTTTCTCACTGCCGCCTTGGTAAACCTGCTGCGCAAAAACGCATCACCGACTTGGCAACGCGTGAGTTATGCGGCCTGCGGTTTAGTATTGATCTATCTGGCACTCCTCGCCGCGCAAGGTATATGAAGTTATTCAACCTACAACTTACGCGCGCCTCTTATCTGAACGAACTCTGAACACCGGATAATTTAATTAATCATACGTTGACATTCACTGACGCCCTGAGTAGATTGCCCGTGCCCGCAACTGGGGCCTTTTTTAAACCTCACAAAAGAAGCCAATGGACACAGTATCTAGTCGCTGTCCGAGCACCGCCTCTGCGGGCGTCGGGCGCCAAACCCAGAATATGACAGGACTCGCGTTCCAGGTCCGGTAAGCTGCGCTAGAGCTTGATGCTCCACCGTAACTGCCTCACCGGTCGCCCGTCCGGTCCCGAGGTGTGTTATGACCTTCCAACTCCTTGTTTTGCCCGATACACGCACACTGGTCGCCGCCCTGCGCGCCAAGCTGTGCCGCGAGCCCGTGGGCTTTTCGTCAACCCGCTCGACCTTTGCCATACCCTCCCCTCAAGTGCGTCCGGCACCGCCGCTGGCCCACTGGCGTATCTGCCCTGAAAGCGGCCACCTGGTGCAGCACTGGGATCACGCCGACCCTCAAGACCCACAGAGACCCCAGGTTTCCAGCCTGGCGCAAGCCCGCTTGCTGTTCGGTCTTTACCTGAGCGCTCGCGCCGCCTGACCTGGCTGCAAACTACAACTTTCTTTTTGATACCCCTGGAGTTCTTTATGAACAAGTCCAGTAGTAGCCCGCTGCACGTTAGTTAATTAACGCACTGTTAGCGGGCCCTTCAGAAGTTACGTGAACACTTTATCTAAACCGATCGCGAAGTCCGCGACTCGGCATGCTTTCGCTCGCCTGTCTACAGGTAAGTACCGGGTATGTTTTGTCGAGAATTGGCGACAGGAGTACAGACAATGAGCGCCGTAAAAAACACGCCTCTGCACAAAAAAAATGGCACCGCCACCGACACCAAGCTGTCGATGCGTGCCGCCCGTGAAGCCCACAATGGCCTAGCAGCCACCCTCGCCAATGTACGGGCCACCCAGGACGGCCTGACCGAACTGGACGCCTCGGCGCGCCTGCAACGGGAAGGCTATAACGAAGTCGCCCATGACAAGCCGCCACACGCGATCATCCAGTTCCTGCAGGCCCTGAACAACCCGTTCATCTACGTGCTGTTGACCCTGGGCGGCATCAGCTTTGTGACTGACTGCTGGCTACCGATGCAGGAAGGCGAAGAGGCTGACCCGACCAAGGTCGTCATTATCATGACCATGGTGCTGCTCAGCAGCCTGCTGCGTTTCTGGCAGGAACACCGTTCGGCCAAATCCGCCGAGGCCCTCAAGGCTATGGTGCGCACCACCGCCACCGTGCTGCGCCGCGAGCAGGTTGGCGCCCAGCCCACCTTGCGCGAAGTGCCGATGCGCGACCTGGTGGCCGGCGATATCGTGCAGTTGTCTGCCGGCGACATGATCCCTGCCGACATCCGCCTGATCGAATCCCGTGACCTGTTTATCAGCCAGGCCGTGCTGACCGGTGAAGCCTTGCCGGTGGAGAAGTACGACACCCTGGGCGATGTCACGCAAAAATCCGCCTCTACCCTCGCCGCCGACCAAGGCAATCTGCTGGACTTGCCGAACATCTGCTTCATGGGCACCAACGTGGTCAGCGGTCGCGCCAAAGCGGTGGTGGTGGCAACGGGGCCGCGCACTTACTTCGGCTCCCTGGCCAAGGCGATTGTCGGCTCGCGGGTGCAAACCGCCTTCGACCGCGGCGTGAACAGTGTCAGCTGGCTGTTGATCCGCTTCATGCTGGTGATGGTGCCCATCGTATTTTTCCTCAATGGCTTCTCCAAGGGCGATTGGGGCGATGCCTTCCTGTTTGCCCTGGCAGTAGCCGTCGGCCTTACCCCGGAAATGCTGCCGATGATCGTCAGCGCCAACCTGGCCAAGGGTGCTACGGCCATGGCCAAGCGCAAGGTGGTGGTCAAGCGCCTCAATGCGATCCAGAACTTCGGTTCGATGGACGTGCTGTGCACCGACAAGACCGGCACCCTCACCCAGGACAAGATCATCCTCGAGCATCACGTCAATGCCTTCGGCCAGCGCGATGACGCCGTGCTGTCCCTGGCCTGGCTCAACAGCTTTCACCAGAGCGGCATGAAAAACCTGATGGACCAGGCGGTGGTGCAGTTCTCGGAACAGAACCCCAAGTTCCAGGTGCCGTTTGCCTACAGCAAGGTTGACGAATTGCCGTTCGACTTTGTACGCCGCCGCCTGTCGATTGTGGTCAAGGATGCCGCCGGTGACCATCTGCTGGTGTGCAAAGGCGCGGTGGAAGAGATGCTGAGCATTGCCACGCACGTCATGGAGGCCGGCGAAGCCTTGCCCCTGGATGAGCGCCGTCGTGACGCCCTGCTGACACTCGCCAATGACTACAACGAAGACGGTTTCCGCGTACTCGTAGTGGCGACCCGCAATATCCCCAAAGCACTGGCACGCCAGCAGTACACCACCAGCGACGAACGCAACCTGGTGATCCAGGGCTTCCTGACCTTCCTGGACCCACCAAAGGAAACCGCAGGCCCGGCCATTGCGGCGCTGCAACAGATTGGCGTGGCGATCAAAGTGTTGACCGGTGACAACGCCGTGGTCACCAGCAAGATCTGCCGCCAGGTTGGACTGGAACCCGGCCAGCCGCTGCTGGGCGTGGAAATCGAAGCCATGGACGACGCCACTTTGCTGCGCCGTGTGGAAGAACGCACGGTGTTCGCCAAGCTCACGCCGCTGCAAAAATCCCGCGTGCTCAAGGCCCTGCAAGCTAACGGGCACACCGTCGGCTTCCTCGGCGACGGTATCAACGATGCACCGGCGCTGCGCGATGCCGATGTGGGCATTTCGGTGGACAGCGGTACCGACATCGCCAAGGAATCGGCGGACATCATCCTGTTGGAAAAGAGCCTGATGGTGCTCGAGGAGGGCGTGCTCAAGGGCCGCGAAACCTTCGGCAATATCATGAAGTACCTGAACATGACCGCCAGCTCCAACTTCGGCAACGTGTTCTCGGTGCTGGTGGCCAGTGCGTTCATTCCGTTCATGCCGATGCTGGCGATCCACCTGCTGCTGCAGAACCTGATGTACGACATCTCCCAGTTGGCCCTGCCGTGGGACAAGATGGACAAGGAATACCTGGCCAAGCCGCGCAAGTGGGATGCGAAAAACATTGGCCGCTTCATGATCTGGATCGGCCCTACCTCGTCGATCTTCGACATCACCACCTTTGCGCTGATGTGGTACGTGTTCTCGGCCAACAGTGTGGAAATGCAGACCCTGTTCCAGTCCGGCTGGTTTATCGAGGGGCTGCTTTCGCAAACCCTGGTGGTGCATATGCTGCGCACCCGCAAGATCCCGTTCTTCCAGAGCACAGCCGCCTGGCCGGTGTTGATGATGACCTGCATCGTGATTGCCTTGGGCATCTACGTGCCGTTCTCGCCGCTGGGCACCCTGGTGGGCCTGCAACCGCTGCCGCTGGCGTACTTCCCGTGGTTGGCGGGCACCTTGCTGGCTTACTGCTGCGTCGCCCAATTGATGAAGACGATCTACATCCGCCGCTTCAAGCAGTGGTACTGACCCTCCCCGCCGTTCAAGCGCTGGCGGCCGCCCGGTCGCCCGCGTGCAATACAAGGATTTGCTCATGCGCGTGTTGATCTGTGCAGGTCGTCATTACGCCGACACCAAAAAGTCCCGCCATGTGCTGGACGCTTACCACCGCCTGCGCCCGGTGCAGGTACTGATCCACGGCGGCAACCAGTTCCTGGGCAGTGAGATCGAGGAATGGGCACGGGAAATCGGTATCGACGTGGTGCGCTACCCACCCAATTGGCAGCGCCACGGCAAACAGGCCGAACGCCAGCGCAACCACTTCATGCTGGCCGACAGCCGCCCCGACCTGATCATCGCCCTGCCGGGCGGTGACGATACCTCGGAGCTGGTTTGCCAGGCCAAAGCCAGCGGCATTTCGGTGCTGACCGTAGAAAGCTGAATTCAAGCGAGGTGCATCATGCACAAAAAACACACGCCGGCACGCCGCGACGGGTTTGCCAAATATCGCGCACGCCACTCTCGCGGTGCTCGCCCAACTTTGCTGTTACTGCCACCGGCCAAGCGCCGTGCATTGCAGCGCAACTTGATCTTTATCGGCATGACGCTGGGCCTGGTCTTTGTCGTCGCGTTGATTTCAAAAGCCCAAGCCGCAGGCGGCGCTTATGTGGTTGATGACGGCGCGATCAACGCGCCGGGGGAATGCAACGTCGACGCCTGGTACAGCGCCCAGCGGCACGCGGGGAGTACCCACAACAGCAACGTGTCGCCCGCCTGCACGTTCAGCGCCATGCCTGCCGTGCAATGGGGCGCCGCGTTGTCACGGGCCACGGATGCAGGCAAAGGCGAGACGCAGATCAGCCCGCAAGCCAAGGTGCAGGTGCTGTCACGGCAAGACTTGGGCTTGGAACTGGCGGTTGCTGTCGGGGCGCATGTCGCGCTGGATCGCCATCACGGGTTTGATGGCGCAGACCTGAACATCCCACTCACATGGCAACCCCTGGCGCCCCTGCGGCTGAACCTGAACGCCGGCTGGAGCCACGCCTACAACGAGGGTGATCAACAGCATCGCCTGACGTGGGGCACGGGGTTCGAATATCAGTTGGCAGACGCGCTCACATTGATTGGCGAGCGCTATGGCCAGGAAGGCGGCGAACAGGCCTGGCAGGCTGGGCCGCGTTTGCACATCGGCGAATTTGTCGACGTGGACGTGCTGGTCGGGCGCAGCCTGATTGGCGATCGCGCCCAGTGGCTGACCACTGGGGCGACGCTGAGGTTCTAGGCTTTGGCCTGCTGCTCCAGATGCACCTGCAATTGCGGATCGATTTGCAACTGACCGGCCAGGTCGTCGAGGTAATTACGCTCGGCGTCCTGTTGGTCATCGACCAGCATCACGCTCGCCAGATAAATCTCCGCTGCGATTGCCGGGTCATTGGCATACTCGGCAAAATCGGCGGCATCCAGGGGCTTGGCGACTTCGGCGTCGAGCCACTGCTGCAATTGTGGGTCGTCGGTATGACGGCCGATCTCGGCGGAAATCATCTGCTGCTCTTGTGCATCGATTTCGCCATCGGCCTTGGCCGCCGCGATCAACGCACGCAGTACGCCGTGGCTATGGGCTTCGGCTTCAGGCCCGTCAAGCTGGTCAACGGTCTGGATAGCTTGCTGCGGTGCCGAAGCCTGTTGGCGTTGCCAGGCTTGGTACGCCTGGAACGCCGCCATGCCCAGGGACGCCAGCGCCGCGTAGTTCATCCCACCGCCGCTACGCGTCTGGGAGGTGCCACCTGCCGGAGCGCCGCCCAACAAGCCACCCAGGCCACCGAGTAAACCACCCAAACCGCCGCCAGCCGAAGATGCATTGCCGGTGCCGGCGCCCTTCAACAGCCCACCTAGCAACCCGCCCAGGCCGCCGCCCAGGCCGCCGCCCGAAGTGCCGCCGCCTTGCTGCCCTGCACGCAACAGTTGTTCTAGTAGATCGCTGGTATTCATGGTGTCGCCCTCCGGGGCGCAATAGTGGCGTTGATCAAACATAGTCCTCCCGCGATGGAACACCATGACCGTCGGGCGGGCAAGCTTTATGATGGCGCCATCACGCCGACAAGGGAGAACAGCGGTGAACCGCATCGAGCATATTGCGTTGATGGCCACTTACAACCAATGGATGAACCGCAAGGTCTACGACGCCGCCAGCACCCTGACGCACGCAAAATTGACCCAGGACCGCCAGGCTTTTTTCGGCTCGATCCTCGGCACCTTGAACCACCTGATGCTGGGTGACACCGTCTGGCTCAAGCGCTTTGCCGAACACCCGGCCAACTTTGCGGCCTTGGCGCCGCTGAACGGGGTGGCCACGCCCAGCGACCTCAAGCAATTGGCCTTCGCCAGCCTCGCTGAATTATCGGCCCATCGCGCCTGGCTGGATCAACTGATCATCGATTGGACCAACAGCCTGCACGAGTCCCACCTTGATCAACGCCTGCGCTATCACAACATGCGCGGCCTTGCTGCCGAGAAACCCTTCTTCGGCCTGCTGGTGCATTTTTTCAACCACCAGACCCACCACCGCGGCCAGGTGACGACACTGCTGAGCCAGGCGGGTGTGGACGTAGGGGTCACCGACTTGCTGGCGCTGATTGACTGAAGGCCGACACGGTCAATGTGGGAGCTGGCTTGCCTGCGATGGCGGTGTAACAGATTCAAACCTGTGACTGACACATCGCTATCGCAGGCAAGCCAGCTCCCACAGTTGCCCTATATTGCCCAAACTATCAGTGCCGTCACTTCACCTTGCTGCTCAAACTCTCCACACTGCGCTTCAAATCATCCAGGCTACGCTTGAGCCCGTCGATCTCGCTTTTCTGCCGCTCTATCGTGCTCTTCTGCTCATCCACCGTACGCTTGAGACTCGACAGCTGGCTGTCACTGCTACTGGTACTCGAACCGTCCTTGCGCTTGAACTCATCAAACGCACGCTCCTGCCCTTCCACCTTACTTTTCAACCTTTGCAGTTCGCTTTGACTCTGTTTTTGCCCAGCCTGCAGCGCCTCGACATCACCAACGGAAACACCCGACGGCTTCAACACATAGGCACCGCCCACGTCCATCGAGCCGGCCGTTAACTTATCTGAAGACGACGCACTAAACTCACCCCACTGCACCGCACTCCCCGCCTGCGCCGAGCTGAACACGGCAGTGCCGAACAAACCCGCCACACCCACGGCCATGATCCAAGCCTGCTTACGGACACTGAGCATCAAACAACTCCTGGCGAAATGCCGAAATGGCATATCGCTATGACTGTCATTTATGGGGCTTGTTCCTGGGTTGCTTGCGTTCATCAGCACTTGGCACAAAGGCCCTGTAGATCACTGATCTGCCAAGCTTTTTCCTGCGCATCTTTATGCGGGAAAACCGGCCTGGAGGTTGCGCTGAAGCGGCTAGATCTATATATTCCCAACCCTGTTACACCGCGCTACCGCCCGAATGGCGAAACTGGTAGACGCATGGGACTTAAAATCCCCCGCTCGTAAGGGCGTCCCGGTTCGATTCCGGGTTCGGGCACCATAGATATCAAGGGCTTGCCGGGGAAACCTGGGCAGGCCCTTATCTTTTCTGTTCCGCAATTCCCTCGCCTGGCGTCCTGCCGAACGAATTCCCCACCTCTTTATTCAGACCGAACTACCGTCTTGTACTAACGTTCTATCGAGATAGGCTTGGGCGCTTCCAAGTCATCCCGCATGGAGCTAAATATGTCTGACGATTTGAAAAACCGTGGCCCGCAAGATCGCGCTCGAGTAAACACCTCGGAAGCTTGGGAGGTGAAGTACTGGACCAAAGAGTTCGGTGTAACCGAGCAACAGCTCAAGGATGCAGTGAGAGCTGTTGGTCCGATGGCTGACGACGTACGCAAGAAACTCGGTAAGTGAAGAGTGGTGACGCCCCGCGCGCAAGCGGGGCTGTTTACTGAACCTCATTGTGGTTATTACGCCGCTAGACTACGGTAAAAATGAGTGAATCCGTCAGGCTGAAAAGCGTAATTGGCGATTACTTATTTGGCTCGAATTTCGCAAACATCAGGCCGAAGAAAAAACCTCCGACCATGGCCAGATAGACCGACTTGTAGCCTGCGACGTTATAGGCCAGCCAGTAGTTGACCGCAGTGATGACGGCGAACGCCACGAAGAACTGTTTACGAGAAAATCGGCTGAAAAAGCGCTCTACCGCCGCATTCATCGCCTTGAGCTTGTTCATTGCGCCTCGTCCTTGAAAAAAGTAGAAATCCTAGCTCAACCCTCTATTGCCCGCCATGCTGCATCCGTTAGCGGAGGGCACCGCCGGGACTGGAACGGCCGTAAATACGAAGTAGCGGCATGATCAGGTCAGTTGCTCGATCGATAAATGAACGCCGGCCATCCACTGGCTTTGATTACTGAGCGCCAACACTTGGAACCCATAAAGTGCATGCAGTCGCTGCCTGAGCAATGAGCCAATCATGCTCACGCTTTGCGAAGGGTCGAGGCATCTCATAAGAGATCCGAAGCGCAAAGTTATAGGCGCCAATGACTTCGTTTCCAGTCGGTGTCGCTTCTTTCAATTTTGTGTTGGTTTTTAGCCCTTCTACGGCTCCGTGTAGGGCCAGTGCTTGTTTGGACGTGTCTGCACTTTCTTCCAAGATTTTTACCGCGATAAAGGCTGCATTAGAGCAGCGATCCATCTTTTCCCACTGCTTCAGCTGTGCCTCATCACCCAGCGCTACAGCGGAGGTGAGCAGCATCAGTGAGCCAATCCAAATACGCATAGTTTTGATCCTTCAAAAATTTCGGCATTAATACCCCAACCCTGACCAAATTGCCACCACCATTCACGTAGGACGGCACCTACCTGAGGTAAAAGAAAAAGAAAAAGAAAAAAGGGACAGATATATTTTCCAGAGACTCATTCGCTATATCTAAAAGGGCTCGTCAACCCTATAAATAAATCTGTCCCGTTTTTTGAAAGAACGCATGGGCATTGCTATCTTTGGCGTGCTGCTGAATGCGCTGCTGTTGATGCCTGACGATTTGATGTCTCCGATTCACGCGGGCTCTCCTTGTTCTAGCGGTGTGTGTTCGCAACTATCACCGTAGACCAAGGGCGGCCTTTTTTCTTTTTTTCTAATCAGATCAGCCGGTTAGCTGTTGAGTAAGTGCCATTCAAATCTGCCCCCTTTTTTGCGAATCTATCCGCTTGTCAATGGTTTGCACTATGATTTTTTATGCGCTCTAAGAACTCAGCCATAGCTAGTGGATCCCGCTCCACTAGCTCTTCAATTAAATCTTCTGCTGCCCAGTGCAAAATCATGTCTCCTTCATCTCGATCTTTGCAGAGAATGAGATCACTTGACAAAGAGGAGTCAAGAACATTGACCTCACTTTCACTGAGTGCCATCAACCCACCGTAACCATCATAGGGAATGACCCAGTAAAAGCGCTCGTTCCTTATCCAGTAAATCCCAAAAACCTGCACAGGCTCTTCTCGGCCAATTTCTCGAACAATCATGTCCACATCACTCAATAGTTCTTCCGGGCTGCAGCACAGGCGGCAGCTGCTGGGGCGTCGTGATTTTCATATCATATGCTTTATCGGTAACGGAGTTGTACTGATAGTGAACGGTTATATTTTCTCCGTTAAGCAGCCGCTGACTGGCTTCCATTTTTTTCCATCCTTCACTTCGCGGAAAATCTTTGTCGCCTGCTAATTTCGTATCACGACCAGCCGAGGGATTATCAATCACTCTATTCCACAACGTTTGCTCATTCAAATCTCGCGGCACAGTAGACTGATAGCTCTTTGCTGTTGAATGAGTTGCATAGTTAAGAAGGCCAGCTGAAAATTCATCGGCCGAGTTTCCCTTCCATAGCTATCTCGACTTACTTTAGACCTTTCAGTAACAGCGCTTGGGCTATATGGATCATCCACCACAGCTGGTTTACCGCCACTGAACTCACCCGCATTTCCATCTTTTGTACCGACTAATTATCGACTATGGGCAATACTCAACCATATAACTGCTCCCTAGTTCTTGCTGCATCGATTTGGCCAGTTCCTCTCCCTCTGCTTTATGCCGAAGCTCTGCCTCAGGCGTGGCAAAACAAGAATCGGGCGGGTAGTCGTTGTTGAACGTCGACTGATACTCACCGTCCCACTCACTGATTTTGACCATCAGCTCTGGACAAAGGGGTAAATCTTCAATATCAACGTGCCCCATTCTATCCGGATCTGGGCAGAATATCGGCCCAGCCAAATACTCACTCGTTAGTCTTAACCTGATCATGGCAATGGTTTCCAAGAACTGACCGGATTAGCTCGAACCACGAAGCCGTTTGAGCTAACCCCAACTGCGGTATTTTGCTCAACACCATTGTGCGTGATGCGATAAACATTAGCCGAACCATTGGTCCCGACAACTTTCCCACGCTCAAGAGCACTCATTACAACATTTGGAATGTCATCACGTGAGATGCCTTTGTTGACAAAGTCGGCTTCGTGTCGTTTGTAGATATGTTGCAATCCGGCAGCATCAGTACCCTTTTCCAGCCAGACTGTTCGGCCATCTGGCAACCTACGGATATCAACCACACTTCCTGGGGTGATTTTAGTGCCTACAGGCAATCCCGAAATCAATTCGTCCCTCGTCAGAGCGGACCCCGACACTCCTTTTGCACCAACTTACAAACTACTTAAACGCCAAGCGCCCTCAACAAAGTCGAAGCATCCTTTAATAGTTTGGGATCTTGGCTTAAATTCTTCACTTCGGCCAAAGCGCAAACGGCCTTTTGCGCCGCACTTGTATTTCTCTGCCAACACTCTGCACTCACACTCGCCAGAGCTGCAAGCAGCTCGCCGTCGTATCTCTCTCCTGCCAACACATCATCATGTAGTAATATCACAGCAAAGGGTAATAGCTCATTAACAAAAAGATTTTGCCTAATTGCGCGACATACATCTCCTACACTTAAGTGATCTAGTGGAGTATCGCATACCAAAAGATACCATTCGCTCAACGACGACGGGCTGTCTTCTGGTAACCAACTGATTTGAGTAAGTCTTTCCAATTCACGAAACGTCATATCCCGGCACCATTTAAAGCTGACTCAATACGATTGATAGTATCGACCGCTCGCTGACGTGCAGCTTGCGCTGACGGTTCATTCACCCCTTCAAGGTGTCCGCATGGTTCCGTAAACCTCGAAGAGTGTCGTTCATCTCTTTTAGGTGATCCCAATAACCACCGCCAGGCTTCGGAACAGGATTACCAGCCATATCCTTTAAGGTACCCGTAATATCACTATCCTTGAAATCATGAGAATATTGTCAATTTTTCCGACAACTCTTTTTTGGCCTTGACTCAGCGTAGCCAGAGTGTCTCCAGCCCCTTTTGCACCAACTAATCTTCGACAATTATATCTACAGCTTGCCCCTTGATAGCTACTCGCCCCCAGTCTCCGGTCAGTTCATAGCCATCATCACAACCAACAAAACTGTCTATATTCCCATAATCGAACTCGCCCGAAGCATCTGCATATGCCATAAACCTCCTATCAAGCCATTCGAAAGAATCTACATTTAGAAAGCGCAAAAAAATCTTTCTATAGCAATGTTTCTCTCCTTCTTGTGGCTTTTTATATTTTGGATGACTTTCAGTAAGAACTGCTTCTAACTCAAAGATTAGAGAGTCCTCCGCCTCACGAACAGATAAAACATAGCTATCTTCGAGATAGATATTTGAAAGCGAGGGAATTTCATAATAGTTCATATTTATCCTCACAAATCAAAGTCAATTGACGTGTGATTATCCGGACTTTTTCTTGTTACCGGATTACCAAAGGCGTCTGTTCTTTGACCTGTCGCGCTTTTAAACTCAACATGTGGATCAGCACTTCCTGGCGCCCGCGAACTGCCTTGTTTGATTGTCACACGAGGAATGCCATTCGCGTCAAGATATTTGAGAGTGCCACCACCAGTCTGTACAGGCTTCCAACCTTGAGCTTCCGCATATTGCTTCAACTCGCTAGCTTTTGGCGTTCGACCGGGTTCAAAAATCTTATTAATGCCTTTTGCACCATTAGCAAAAACCGTGCTCCCCGCCTTCACGCCTAAGGACTTAACTTCCCCAAGCACAGCATCCATCAAAAACTCAGTCGCTACAACATACTCATTTCCATGCAAAAGGTTATCAGGGTCGACTTTAGCCTCCTCATGAACCCCCTTCATAGTTTCAACAGTACGATCTGTCAGCTTTGCAGCGAGCTCGATAGCTTTAGATTCTTTGAACTCTCTGTACT